>JAKSRN010000500.1 GCA_024403585.1 Lachnospiraceae bacterium
GTCTCGGCTGGTGTCTCCTCCGGAGCTGTCTCTGGTGCTGCTGCCTGATCAGCTGCTGCATCTGCTTCCTGGTTGATATCTGCTGCAATTACAGTCTCATCTGCTGCCATAGCCATTGCAGGGAATGCTGTTGCAAGGGTGCTTGCGGTTAATACCATCGCGATTCCTCTGAATAAGTGTTTTCTTCTCATATGTTTTCTCCTTTGCTTTTGAATTGTATCCCAAACTTTAGTGTGTTGTGTGTTTGTCGTTGTTTTTGTGTTTTTCTTGTTGAGATAAAGATAGCAAAGGTAGCTAAAGCGTAAATATAGGAAAGCTTAACGTAACATAAAAAACGGCTTGAAAGTGCAACTTCTGGGGACAGGTACAAAAAGTTGACTTTTTTTGCAACCTTTTGTACCTGTCCCTTTTCGTAACACATATTACAAGCCGAGTTCCAATACTCTGTTGTCATCCTCGAAGAAGCGGATGGTCATTGTCTTGTTGTTGCAGTTTGCAACTATTGTAAGAATGGTTTCCCAATATTTGTTTACTGCTTCCAGCTCCTGTCTTGTCATGCTGTTAATTGCAGCTCCATCTGCTTCAACTGCTGCTTTTACTTCATTACGGTGTGCCTCATCCAGTACATACTCTGTGTTCCAGTTTGGTTTGACGCCTACATTCTCTGTTCTCCAGTCAAACTGGCATCTGTCTGGGAAGTATGTCTGGAAATAGGTTGTCTTATTGATCAGATTGAACATATCTTTTTCATTCTTTACATCGTCGATGCCATTCATGATTGTTTCATATCTGCCAAGACCACACTTGTATTCTTGTTTCTCTGCAAACTCTTCTGTTACATAGAAGTTTGTCTGTGCCTGCTGCTTATCCAGGAAGCTGATCTTATTCTCTGCAATTTCTACCAGACCATAGTCACCGGTTGCATCTGCCATGATGAAGCAGAAGTTCCACTCCAGGCCTTTTTTCTTTGGTGTATAGAGATCGATGGTCTTAAGGTATTCTACTGCTTCTTTTACGGTGGCACAGTGCTGACTTACAAGTCTTGGAATGAGTGTTACACATGCTCTGATGTCTGCATCCGGATTGGTTCCCGGGCATCCGAATTTATCGGTTCCATCCGGATAAAACTCTCCGTTTCTCATATTAATCTCACAGAAGAGACCTTTTTCATTCAGGATATCTGTACAGAGATATGGAAGCATGGCGTGCATGTCTTCCGGCATTCCATGTGCTGCTACCTCTTCAAAGCTTCCACCGGACATATTGGTATATCCGGCACCTACTGTCTTATATTCTCCCGGAACTGCGGTTCTGCATACATATGCCGGTTTATCGGAGATGTAAAGATCCAGATTTCTTCCCACGATGGTATCTCCAGCTTCGGACTGGGTAGCTGCTACAGTACAGCCGCCTACCCAGAAATCATATTTCTGGGCTGATTTTGCATTCGCCATCTCAAAGTCCAGTGAATCATATGTTCCTGCGTCAATTACATGATCAAGTACTACGTCTACTTTTGTGTTTTTCTTTGTGTTATTCATTGTTTTTTCTCCTTTGTT
>JAKSRN010000501.1 GCA_024403585.1 Lachnospiraceae bacterium
TCTGCAGAAAGCGGACGTGTGAGCGTAAAACGCGGAGGAAAAGAAATTGTCTGAAAACAAAGACCCGGAAATTGATGTCGTCACAGAGGCAGAAGAACTTATGTTAGCCGGAAAGTTCGATGATGCTTTGAAAAAATGTGACGAAGCACTTGCTGACGACCCGTACAACCCGTTGATTCTCGTGGGAAAATCAGCGGTTTTCAAAGCACAGGGAAAGTATGCAGACTGTGCAGACGAGCTGAAAAAAGCCTTGGAAAGTCTTTCGTCATGGAAGGTTGCAAAAGAAGACACTGAGCGTTTCAACTCATTTTCAGCCATGCTTCATGTACTCTGCGCTGAAGCGTATCTTTATGCTGAAGAACGGGAAAATGTATTTAGAGAACTTGACGCAGCAGACAGCATCCGTGAAGCAGATGCTGCATCTCTTCTGGTACGGGCAAACGCCCATGCACAGGCAAAAGAATGGGAAAAAGCAGGAGACTTACTCTATCGTGCAGAAGAATGGTGTTTCCTTCATGAAGATTCCATGCTGACACAGGTCTGGCTCACCAAAGTCCACTGCGCAAAAGAGGCAGGCGGCATCTTTGCCCCGCCGTATGCAGCAGAGGTGTATGCAAAAAAGACCTGGCGCATGCCGAAAGGAACCGCAGAAGAACTTCTGGAACGTGCAGGAAATCTCAGAAAAGAAGGACTGCTTTACGATGCGCTCAGATATTATGATGCATGTCTTGAGGCAAACCCTGAAAACCGTGCACATGTTCTCTTCTTAAAAGGCGTTGTCTTAGAGCAGCTGAAACGTTTCGATGACGCATTCAGCTGCTATGCAGATGCCCTTTCAGCAAACCCGCAAACAGAAGAAGAGTTTGCCATCCGTGTCAGATGGGCAAACACAAAAGCATTACGAGGAACACAATAATGACCACTGAACCAGATATAACCCAAATGAATCCGGTAAAACTTATCCGGAGATACCTTGCAGGATTCTGCTCACTGATTACCACACTTGTCTATCTGCTGATAGCAGGATTGCTGATTTTCGCTGTAGTTATTGCGGCGATGGATGCAATCAACCTGCTGACTGTAGCACTCGAGCATAATTACTCAAATGAGACGCTGATTCCTGCAGTACAGGCGATTCTTTTCATCATTGTCCTTGCAACACTGATTGATTTAGTCCGCTCTTATGTCAAATACGGTCGTGTTCTTCTGCGCCCCATCCTTGCAGCAGGGATTACAACTATGGTGAGAAAGCTGCTTGTCGCATCTCTTACCTTCGTTGATATTGTAGGAATTGTGCTGGTTATTCTCGCTTTGGTTGCAGCTGTTGTCTTCCTCGGTAAAGAGGACAGAAAGATTGTTGAGGTTTCATCAGGCGAAGATAAAGATATGCCGCATCTTATGCTGACACATAAAATCAGCAAACGAATCCTCGATGCTTCCCCGCAGGAAAAAGAAGACAGTAAGAAATAACAATTTATCTCTTTTTTATTCGGCACAAAATCAGCAGATGAAGATGGTTAGTCAGCCAATACAGCTGATTTTTAAATTCTCATCT
>JAKSRN010000502.1 GCA_024403585.1 Lachnospiraceae bacterium
GCTGAGCTGAAACTGGCACTGAATGCTTCTGAGACTGAGTGTGCCATTTCTTTGGACAAGTACTCTATGCCTTCAGGTGGGGAAAGTGTTCGGGCGGCCATCTGGAGTGAGAAGAATGGGCAGGACGATCTGAAGTGGCTGGTTATGAAGAAGAACACCAGCGGTGTCTACACCCTGAATCTGCAGGTAGCAGACTTCGGAAGGGCTGGCAGATATTTTGTCCATGTCTATATGAGAGACACGTCAGGCAAGATGACTTTTATTGCCAAGGATGAGTTTTCTGTATCTGAGGCTAAGGCTGCCTCTGTGGAGGTTCAGAATCTCAATAATACAAAGGGTACTGCTACCGTAGTGATCAAAGGAGCAGAGGCGTCTTCCGGTATCAGCAGCATGCAGGTACCGACCTGGAGTAAGTCCGACCAGAGTGACATCTACTGGTATCAGGCAAAGCTGCAGGCGGACGGAACATGGACCGCAGAGATTGATCTTTCCCGCCACAACTTCCGAAGCGGCAGTTACAACTGTCATGTGTATGCAACTGCTAACAATAAGGTGTTTAACTGTATCGGAAAGACCACGGCGACCTTTGCATTCCAGGGAATGGAGCCTGCGGTGCAGGTGAAGGATTCCTCCCTTTATGTGAGATCCGGAACGGTATCTGTTTCCGGTACCCTTGCTTCTGTGCAGGCGGCCATCTGGAGTGAAACAAAAGGACAGGATGACCTCAAATGGGTGGATCTTACGAAAAATGCCTCCTCCGGCATGTATGAAAAAACAGTTGCTCTCTCCGGTTTCAGAGGATTTGGTTTATATCATGTGCACATCTACGCAAAAAACAGCAAGGGTGGCATGACCTTTATCGGCAATACCACTGTGGATGTGAAAGGACCTTCTGCAGAGGGCATCACCTGTAAGAAGGTGAATGGTACTTATGTGGTGAAAGCGTCAGCTATCAGCTGTGATGTAAATCTCAAATCTGTGCAGGCTGCGGTCTGGAGTGAAGACAAGGGCCAGGATGATCTGAACTGGTACAGCATGTCTAAAAAAGCCGATGGCAGCTGGCAGTGCAGTCTGGATCTTTCAAAACACAAATATACTTCCGGCGTCTATAACGTTCATCTGTATGCGACGGGAGAGAATACGGTGCAGGCATACGCCGGATCCATAAAGCCGGAGATCAAATATCAGACAGCTGCCATCAAGGCTTCTGTTAGCGGCAGCAATCTTGCTGTGGATATCAGTGACCTGGAGCTTCCGGGCGGAGTGGCTAAAACATCCATTGCAATCTGGAGTGATAAGAATGGTCAGGATGATCTGAAATGGGTGGAAGGCAGCTATAGCAGTACTGATCAGACCAGCAAAGCCACCGCAGCTTTATCTTCTTTCAAGGATTTCGGAAAATACAACATACATGTATATGCAGTGGATAAGAATGGAAAGAGTGTATTTGCGGGCGCTGTTACAGTAGATGTACCAGGTCCTTCTGTGCAGTCTGTTGAAATTATTAAACAAGACGGAAAATATGCGGCTAAACTGACCGGTGTTTCCTGTGT
>JAKSRN010000503.1 GCA_024403585.1 Lachnospiraceae bacterium
GTACTCCTCTGACAACCAGAGAGAGGAATCCATTGAAGGTCAGCTGCGTGAATGTCTGGCCTATGCAGAGAAAAACAATCTGACAGTTGTGAACCAGTATATTGATCGTGCCTTCTCAGCAAGAACCGATGATCGTCCGGCATTCAGACAGATGATTCGGGAAAGTGAGAAGAAAGCATTTTCCATTGTTCTTGTGTGGAAGCTGGATCGTTTCTCTCGTGACCGTTATGACAGTGCGTACTATAAACATCAGCTGAAAAAGCACGGTGTCCGTGTGGTGTCTGCAACAGAGAATATTTCTGAGGGACCGGAAGGTATCATTCTGGAGTCTATGCTGGAGGGCATGGCTGAATACTACTCTGCGGAGCTGGCAGTCAAGGTTCGCAGAGGGCAGCAGGAGAACGCACTAAAATGCCGCAGCAATGGTGGCACTCTTGCATTGGGCTATCGTGTCAGCAAGGACAGAACCTATGAGATTGATCCTGAGAAAGCTGTGATTGTGCAGGAAATTTTCAGAAGATATGACAACGGTGAGTCCTTGCAGGTGATAGCAGATTCTCTGAATGCCCGTGGCCTGAGAAATCAGCTTGACCGGCCTTTCCGTATTTCTGCACTGGGAAAGACTCTTCGCAATCGGAAGTATCTGGGTGAATATCATTATGACAGTACAGTGATTGCCGATGGTATCCCTCAGATTATTTCGGAAGAGTTGTTTGCTCGTGTTCAGGAGCGCATGGACAAAAATAAAAGAGCTCCGGCACGGGCCAAAGCCAATGAAGAATATCTGTTGACCACCAAGCTGTTCTGCGGTTACTGTGGAACGCTGATGGCAGGTGAGAGCGGAACAAGCAAGACCGGTGCGGTACATTATTATTACAAGTGCGGCAACAGCAAACGACACAAGGGCTGTAATGCAAAAGCAATCAAAAAACATTGGATTGAACAGCTGGTAGTTGAAACAACTGTTGCCAGAGTTTTCAAAGAGGAAGAAATGCACCGTATGGCAGATGCAATTGTAGCCTTGCAGGATCAGGACAATCCTACGATGATTGCATTGGAGATGGAGCTGAAGGACTGTGAGAAGAAGCTCCAGAATTTGATGGATGCTATTCTGGCAGGTATTCATACCAGCTCTACCAAAGCGATGCTGGAAGAATTGGAATCACAGCGAGAGCATCTTCAGCTTGCCATTCTTCAGACGAAGCTCCGCAGACCGGTATATACAAAAGAAGTTATCCTCCAGTGGATCAAGCAGTTCAAAGACGGCGACATGGAGGACATCAACTATCGCAGACGGATTATTGATGTATTTGTAAATTCGGTTTATGTCTATGATGATAAGCTGGTATTTACCTATAATTTCCGGGATGGAAACGAAACGGTATCCTTGTTGGACATTGAGCGGGCCATTGGCTCGGAGAGTTCGGACTTAACAGACTCTGCTTCACCAAAAAAAGAGAGAGCCTTAGCGGACTCTCCATAAAACAGTTTTATGAAAACATGATTTATGGGGATCTGCT
>JAKSRN010000504.1 GCA_024403585.1 Lachnospiraceae bacterium
CCGTGCTCGCCGCATCTGCGGTATGATAACATTTTGATGAGGGATTTAACACCGTCAGCTTCTAAATCGATGTCAACACCTGCATCTTTGTATGAGTATGCCATCTTTACTCTTCCTCGTCTAATTTGAACTCATCGTGAATGGCGCGGACAGCTTTTAAGCCGTCATTTCCGTTTACGACGAAGGAGACATTGACCTCTGAACCCTGGGATATCATGAGAACATTAATTCTCTGTTCTCCCAAGCTTTTGAAGATGCGTGCTAACGTTCCCGGAGTTCCGCGCATGCCGGAACCCACAACAGATACGACCTGCACATCATTTGAGAAGGTGCAGCGTTTGATAAAGCCTTTGTCCTGAATCTTCTTTAATGCAACTTCTGCTCTCTTTTCTTCCTCTTCGGTGATAATCATCGAGATATTGAGTTCAGATGAACCCTGACTGATGAGCATGACGTTTACTTCTGCATCTGCGAGGGCAGAGAAAATCTCGCCTGCTACACCCGGTCTTCCGGTTGCAAATCCGGTAACTGAGATGAGGCAGCTGTTTTTGATTAAGGATACTGCTTTTACAATACGCTTATCAGCATGAGTCTCACGGCTGATAAGAGTTCCCGGGTGTGTTGGATTGAAAGTGTTTCTGACATAGACGGGGATGTCTTTTTCCATGGCCGGCAGAAGAGCGCGGGAGTGGATGACTTTTGCGCCGAAGTAGGACATCTCCATCATTTCCATGAATGAGATGGTGTCAATGACACGTGCTTCGGGAATCATACGCGGGTCTGTGGTCATAACACCGTCGACATCAGTCCAGATAATGACTTCATCTGCATCAATACCAGCACCGATGATTGCTCCTGAGTAGTCAGAACCGCTTCTTCCAAGCGTTGCAACAGATCCGTCCAGTGAACAGCCGGCAAAGCCCTGGATGACTGGAATTTCTGCCCCCAGTCTGCTTCCGATGCGTTCTGCAATACGCGGGTAGCTTTCCGGAAGTGCGGTTGCATTTCCGTGAAGTCCGTCGGTTAAGATACCTGCATCGCAGCCGCTTATCTGAAATGAAGAGATTCCAATCTGCCGCAGTGCAGCAGAAACAATGGGTGCTGATAATTTTTCGCCGATGGAGATGATATAGTCACGGGAACGGGCTGTGAGTTCACGTAAGTTTCCGACTGCAGCAAGCATATCGCGGAGACGCTCGAGACGAATCTCAAGGTGGGCTGTTACTTCATCGACATAGTCAGGGGCTACCTCTTTTAAGGTGTCGATATGGCGTGTTTTAAGCTGAGTGATAAATGTATCAAGAAATCCGGTTTCTGCTCCGGCTATTATGTGTTCTGCAGCATCGATAATCTGGTCGGTTACCTTAGTCATTGCTGAGACGACAACAGCAACTTCGTTTCCTTTATCGTGCGATTCCTTAATTATAGCAACAGCTTTTCTGATGGCTGATGCATCCCCGACGGATGTGCCGCCGAATTTCATAACTACACGCATATTACTTACACCAATTAGTAATAA
>JAKSRN010000505.1 GCA_024403585.1 Lachnospiraceae bacterium
TTCGGCTAATTAACAGAGCAAATTTATATGAATGAAATAAAAGGGGCAGGATGCGGAATGCATCCTGCCCTGTTGCTTTCGTGAAAAAAGAGCTGTGAAAAACGAAACGCGTTTTTCACAGCTCTTTTCGTGCCGGCTGCGGGGGTCGAACCCGCACGATGTTGCCACCAACAGATTTTGAGTCTGCCTCGTCTGCCAATTCCGACAAGCCGGCCTGCTCGTAAGCATCTATAATATTAGCATACGAGTTGTCTTTGTGCAAGGTTTTTCTGCAGTGTTGCCATATGCGGTTTTTTTGAATGGCCGTCGTATGCGAAAATTTTTACTTGTACTTCTTTGACGCAATCGGTATAATTATTACTACACGGGAAGAAGTTAGTCTACTATAACTTCCTTTGTAAACAGCATGAAACAGTGATAAAAAACACCATCGGTGGTGCTGTCATTGCCGGCGGTGGGATGGAGTGCGTAATATGAAAAAGTCAATTCGCAAGGATATAGTATTGATTGGGCTCTTGCTTATGGCAGGACTTGTTCTGGGACTGATTCTTCTTCTTACAAAAAAACAGGGCAAATCAGTTGAGATCCATGTAACCGGAGCTGATACAAGGATCATTCCGCTTTCAAAATCCGGAAGTTATGAAATCCAGGGTACGAATGGCATCAATGTGCTTGTGATCGAGAATGGGAAGGCTCATATGGAAGAAGCATCCTGTCCGGATGGGATCTGCATGGGAATGGGTGAGATCGACAGTGCCGGACAGTCCATTATCTGCCTGCCCAATGAGATTGTTGTGGTTGTCACAGATCCCAAGGCAGATGCAGAGATCATCAGCGGCAGTCAGGAGATTGATGCAGTTGCAGGAGGAAAACAATGAGGAATAATAAAACCGGAAAAGTTGCAACGTATGGTCTTCTTATTGCTCTTGCCATGATCCTGAGCTATGTGGAAGCACAGATCCCGGCATTCTTTGCGGTTCCAGGTATGAAACTGGGACTGACAAACGTGGTGGTATTGTTTGCACTTTACAGAATCGGATACAAGAGTGCATTCTTCATTAATCTTCTCCGGATTCTGCTGGTGGCAATGCTGTTTGGAAACGGAATGAGTCTGGCCTACAGTCTTGCGGGAGGTATGCTGAGTACGCTGGTGATGATGCTGTTGAAAAGATCCGGAAGCTTCCGGATGGTTACTGTCAGTATTGTGGGCGGAATCACACATAATATAGGACAGATTCTGGTGGCGATCCTGATCCTGCAGACCACTGCTCTGGCCTGGTACCTTCTGATCCTTTGGTTTTCAGGTCTGGCGTCAGGTCTGGTGATTGGTCTGATCGGTGCTGAGATCCTGAAACGAATGAAATCGATTCCTTCAGATGGGAGTATGTAAGAGATGAAAAAGAAAAACAGAATTATAGCAGGGATTCTTACAGTCTGCTGTCTGTTTGCCTCCGGCTGCGGGCAGAAGAAGGAGATTCCCAAGGTTCAGAAAGATATATTTGCCATGGATACCTACA
>JAKSRN010000506.1 GCA_024403585.1 Lachnospiraceae bacterium
CTTTTCCAACAGCCAGTTGAAGAACTGCCTGCAGCGGAAGAAGATGAAACAAAGCCAGCTGTACCTATTGAGCCGGAAGAAATCAATCTGTCTGAAGAAGAAAAACCTAAAAACCGTAAAAAGAAATCGGATTACGAAGATCTTTTTGGAAACCTGCCTACAGAACAGATCATAGTTGATACTCTCACTGACGAACAGAAAACCTGTGCCGTGTGCGGGACAGCAATGGTACCAATTGGACAGGAAGTTCTCCGGACAGAGTTGAAATATACTCCTCCAAAGCTTACACGTGTTGAATACATTGGAACAACCTGGGCATGTCCGAAATGCAAGGATAACGAAGGTGACAATGAATTCGTCAAAGATAAAGGTGCACCGCCGGCTCTGATCAAAGGGAGCTATGTTTCGTCCGGACTTGCTGCACATGTCCTGTATGCAAAGTATGCTCTTGGCCTGCCGTTGTACAGACTTGAAAAGGATTTTGAAAATCTTGGTGTCAGTATCAGCCGTACAACCATGGCAAGCTGGGTGATCGAATGTTCCAAGAGATACCTTGTCCCGATGTATGATTATTTCAAACGCGAACTGTTAAAACGTACCTATCTCATGGCAGATGAAACGGTCTTGCAGGTCCTGAATGAACCAGACCGGCGTCCTCAGAGTAAATCTTATATCTGGCTGGTGAGAACTGGGGAAGATGGTGGTGTTCCAATCCTCCACTATCATTATGCTCCAACCAGGGCCAGGTATAACATAGCCAGCTTCCTGAAAGAAAAAACAGATAAGTTCTATCTTATGGTAGACGGCTATAAAGGTTACAATAACCTTCCGAATGCTGTGAGATGCTGCTGCTATGCACATCTCAGACGCTACTTTTTCAGAGCCATCCCAGCTGGTCATGCAGATGACCTGACCGAACCGGCTGTTCAGGGAATGATGTATTGTGATAAACTGTTCCGTTTTGAAAAAATATATAAAACGAAAGGTTTATCCGCAAAGCAGATCCAGAAACGCAGAGAAAAAGACCAGCGTCCAGTCATTGAAGCTTTCCTTAGATGGGCTGATCAGCAGAATCCAAAGAATGGAGACCGACTGATCAGAGCATTGACATATCTTCAGAACTGTCGTCCATATATGATGAATTATCTCGAAGATGGAAACTGCAGCATTTCGAATAATTTATCGGAGATAAGCATAAAAAATGTGGTTATCGGCCGGAAAGCATGGTTATTCAGTAACACACAGGATGGAGCCAATGCCAGCGTTCAGGTTTTCACAATCGTGGAAACAGCAAAGGCAAACGGCCTGGATCCTCAAAAGTATATAAAATATCTTCTGGATCAAAGATTGGATGATCAAGCAACCGATGAATGCCTGGCAGAACATGCACCGTGGAATTCAAAAGTTCAGGAGATATGTAAATAAAAATGTAGTAAAGTGCTGTCATTCCCTGGCGTCTAGCAAGATGCCAGGGTTAAGCTAGTGGGTACGCGGGAACACTTCTCGCTTACAA
>JAKSRN010000507.1 GCA_024403585.1 Lachnospiraceae bacterium
TGAATAGCTGGGATGAATAGTTGGAACGGAGTTCAAGACAATATGCATTTGACGTTGTCCATTTCGTTATGTATTATTATATCTAAAAAATATTTTTTTACAGGAGGTTATCATGAGAGCCGATATCAATAATACAATAGCCCTGATCATCGATGAGCAGGTCAAACTGATGCCTGTCATTCATGAGAAAGACATCATTCTTCACAACACAGAGATTCTGATCCAGGGACTGAAACTGCTTGATGTTCCGTTTATCATCACTCAGCAGTACACAAAAGGCATGGGGATGACTGAGCAGTGCATCTTCGATGTAGCAGGAACCGAGGAATATATTGACAAACGTACTTTCAGCTGCTGGGATACAGACGAAATCCGCCAGGCAGTAGAAGCATCCGGAAAAAAACAGGTTCTTCTCGCAGGTGTTGAGTCCCATATTTGTCTTCTTCAGACTGCAATCGACCTGATTGATGCAGGATATGATGTTTTCGTGGTGGAAAACTGTGTATCTTCCAGAAGACTGTCTGATAAAGAGACTGCCATCAGACGTATGATGCAGACTGGTGTACAGGTTACAAGCTATGAGTCAATTCTGTTTGAGCTGATGCGTACCTCTACACATCCAAATTTCAGATTGGTTTCAAAATTGATCAAATAAAATCTTCTACAGGAGTACACATAAAACATGGCAAAGCAGAAACTGGTGATTGCCGGAGCCGGTCAGTTCGGGCGTTCCGCAGCAACTTTATTGAATACACAGAATTATGAACTGATTGCATTTGCAGATAATAATACCAGGATTCAGAACACCCTTCTTACTCTTCCGACAGGAAACAGCGTCCCTGTTCTATCCGTCGAGGATGCAATCCTTTTGAATCCGGATACCATCATGACCGGTATCATCGACGAGACCCGCACAGAAGAACTCTGCCATCAGCTTCGCTCCTCAGGTTTTTCCGGAGACATACTGACTCTCCGCTCTGACTATCTTCACCTTGATATCCGTAGCGCCACTCTGATCCGTCTTGCAGCCCGTATTCACAGCCTGAAAGTCCCAGGATCGGTTGCCGAGCTTGGCGTTTACCGTGGAGATCTTGCCGAAAAACTGAATGCTCTCTTTCCCGACAGGCCAATCTATCTTTTCGACACTTTCGAGGGATTTGATCAGAGAGATGTGGAGGAAGAACTACGACGAGACCTGTCCAGAGCGAATATCAGTGAATTTCAGGATACCAGCATCGAGCTTGTACGCTCCCGTCTGCCCCATCCTGAACAGGCAATCTTCAGAAAAGGTTTCTTTCCTGACACAGCTGCAGGATTAGAGGAAGAACACTATTGCCTGGTCAGTCTGGATGCAGATCTCTATGCACCAATCCTTGCCGGACTACGCTATTTCTGGCCTCGCCTTAACAAAGGAGGCATGATCCTGCTGCATGATTACGGCAATGAAAGATTCCGTGGTGCCCGCCGGGCAGTGGATGAATTCGAAGCTGAAAATGGACCTCTG
>JAKSRN010000508.1 GCA_024403585.1 Lachnospiraceae bacterium
TTATATTACCATCTGATCATGGTAGTAAAATACAGAAGAAAAGTGATCGATGATGATATTTCCCTGCAGGCGAAAGAAATGTTTGTGAAGATCGGTGAAAAGTACGGGATCATCATGGAAGAATGGAATCATGATATTGATCATGTCCACGTGATGTTCCGTGCAAAACCACAGACAGAACTGTCAAAGTTTATCAATGCCTATAAAAGTGCCAGCAGCCGTCTGATCAAAAAAGAGCATCCTGAGATAAAAGAAAAGCTGTGGAAAGAAGCTTTCTGGAGTCAGAGCTACTGCCTCCTGACAACAGGAGGGGCTACAGTCGATGTGATAAGAAGCTATATTGAAACTCAGGGGGAAGAAGATGGCAGGAGAAGAGAAAACCGTATTAAAAAATACAGTAAGAAAATACAGGCTTTATCCGAATAAGACCCAGGAAGAATACTTTGCCAGATGTTTCGGATGTGTACGGTTTGTATATAATCAGATGCTTGCAGAAAAGATCGATCATTATAAAAAAACAGGTAAGAGTATCAGGGTAACACCTGCAAAGTATAAAAAGGAATATCCATGGCTGAAGGAGGTGGACTCCCTTGCGCTTGCCAATGCACAGCTTCATCTGGAAAGTGCATACAGAAATTTCTTCAGAGATCCCAAGAACGGTTTTCCAAAGTTCAAATCGAAGCATGGATCCAGGGCATCTTATACGACGAATGTTGTAAGTAACAATATACGTCTGGAGAAAAATCATATCCGCCTGCCAAAGACCGGGTCGGTAAGGATCAGGGTCCACAGGAAAGCAGAAGAGGGCTGGAGATTAAAATCCGTAACAGTCAGCAGAGAGACTACAGGCAGATATTATGCGGCACTTCTCTATCAGCATGAGTGTAGCGAAAACCAAGTACACAGTGTAAAAGAAGAAAAAGTGTTAGGCATGGATTTTGCCATGAGAGGACTGGCTGTCTTTTCTGACGGGACAAGAGCGGAATACCCGATGTATTACCGGAAAGCTGAGAAAAAACTTGCAAGGGAACAGAGAAAACTCAGCAAGTGCCAAAAAGGAAGCAGAAACTATCAGAAGCAGAAGAAACGTCTGGCAAGAGTCCATGAAAAAGTCCGGAATCAGAGAAATGATTTCCAGCACAAGCTCAGTCATAAGCTGGCGAAGGAACAGGATGTGGTTGCGGTAGAGAATCTGAATATGAAAGGGATGAGTCAGGCACTACACTTTGGTAAAAGTACAATGGATAATGGATATGGAAGTTTTCTGAACAAGCTGGAATACAAGCTTGAAAGAAAAGGAAAAACATTCATAAAGATCGACCGGTTTTATCCATCGAGCAAACGATGCAGCTGCTGCGGAAAGATAAAGGAAGACCTGAAACTGTCAGACAGGATCTATATCTGTCCATGCGGGAATGAAATTGACCGTGATATCAATGCAGCGGTCAATATCCGTGAAGAAGGAAAGCGTCTGCTTATGTCAGTATAGATAAA
>JAKSRN010000509.1 GCA_024403585.1 Lachnospiraceae bacterium
TTGTTACGGTTTGTCTGTTAGATGATCTGCTAACATCTCGAATGCGTTGCAGAGCATTGGATGTGTAAAGAAAAAGGTCAATTTTGGTTCAGGGATCCTTGTTACACCAACATATTTGTCTCCAATCGAAATCTTTACATTTTTGAATGGAGCATTCTTCAATGGAATACACTGATAACCGCTGGTGTTTTGTGCATCCCGGATATAGATCGAATCAGGTGTGATGATCTTAGTATTCATCTCCATGTTTACAGGAGCTTCCTTATACACCTTGATCAGAGGACGGCTGTCTTTCATAAGTGCCTGAAAGGATAACCGGCAACGAGATAACAGTTTGGACTCTGCATAATAATGGAAGATGGTCTGTTCCTCGGCACCTTTTACGTTCATTCCTGATACACAGGCTACGTCCGGACAAAGGAAGAGTGTATGATTGAAAGATTTTGCGTTATCCACATTGCAGTAATAGGAATCCATCATTCCGGACATATAAAGTGGCAGCCAGCTCTGGACGGCTGAGAGCATCTCCTCTATATTTCGATTCAGATTATGGATGATGTGGATATGGATTCCCTTCCGGATACACTGAGTCATCAAAAGAGACCAGATCTGAAGGAAATGCTTGTCTTCGTTCATCCAGTCCGTAGTGGAATCGGAGTAGACCCAGATATCTTTAGAATCACTTTCGTATGCAGCTTTCAGAAAACGGATTGCAGCAGAGCGCAGCCCAGAGAAGCCAAAATACACAGGTGCTTCCTGAACAGGCAGGCTGTCCAGCATTATCGGAAGGGCAGTTACATCTTCAGGATTTACAGCCGTAAAAGAATTCAGGGCGAACAGAATCTGTCTGGCTGACTGAAGCAGAAGAGGATTAAGATCTTTGGGTAAAAAAAGCCAGTCATTGAAGCTTTCAAGGCTCAGGAGATCTGATGGAATACCACTGATTTCTGCAAATGCTGCCTCCTTATTCTGCTGAATGATCCTTTCATACAGGATCTGGCTGAGAGAGGAGCGAATGGCAGCATTTTCTTTTGGATAGCGGGCTCCTGTACGGTAACGGCTGATGAGAGAGGCATCCACATTGATCAGATGACTTAGACGAATGTTAGAAATGTCCAGAAGTGTCATGATGCTGTCAAGCTGGCTGCCAAATGCACTGACCAGAGTCTGATCGTTCCTGCGCTTTTCAGAAGTGTTTTCCGTATGATTCTGCTGCAGCAGATAGTATGTCAGAGCATCAGAGAGCGGTTCGTCTGCATGTGCAGAAAGAAAGGTCCGGAGTGTGGAAAGCTTTGCTGCTTCTTCGGTATAACGACAGATTCCCATCACAAGACTCTGCATAGAAGGAGAGGAAGCTTCAGGCGTACGGCTGCCATTCTTGTATTTTGAAATTGTGGATTGATTCAATCCGGAATACTCGGCAAGCCTGGCACCGGAGAGACCTAAGAGTGTCATGATTTCCTGTAATCTTTTCTGAAACATAATGCCCCCTTT
>JAKSRN010000051.1 GCA_024403585.1 Lachnospiraceae bacterium
TTAGCCCTCGTTCTGTGCAGCAACCAGCTTGTCTGCACCATATTTCTTACGAAGTGCCGGTTTCTCAATTTTTCCTGTTGCGTTTCTTGGAACGTCAGCGAAGATGATCTTCTTCGGACGTTTGTATCTTGGAAGTTCTTTACAGAAGTTGTTGATTTCTTCCTCTGTACACTCCATGCCCTCTTTGATGGAGATGATAGCACCTGTGATCTCTCCAAGTCTCTCATCCGGCAGACCGATACATGCAACATCCAGGATCTTTGGATGACTGCTCAGGAAGTTCTCGATCTGTACCGGGTAGATGTTCTCACCACCGGAGATGATAACGTCTTTCTTACGGTCTACCAGGAAGTAGAATCCGTCCTCATCCTGCATAGCCATATCACCGGTACGAAGCCATCCGTTTACAAGAGTCTCAGCTGTAGCAGCCGGATCATTGTAGTAGCAGGTCATGACACCAGGTCCTTTTACATAGAGCTCACCAACGTCGCCCTGCTGAACCTCTTTGCCATAGTCATCAACGATCTTACATTTCCATCTGTATCCAGGAATACCGATGGCACCAACTTTATGGATGTTCTCAACACCAAGGTGTACGCATCCAGGACCTGTAGACTCGGACAGACCGTAGTTTGTATCATAGAGATGATGTGGGAAGTACTCTTTCCAGCGTTTGATCAGGGATCTTGGTACCGGCTGAGCACCGATATGCATCAGTCTCCACTGATCCAGCTCGTAGTCTTCCAGTTTCAGATCGCCGCGGTCCAGTGCGGCCAGGATTTCCTGTGCCCATGGCACCAGCAGCCATACGATTGTACAATGCTCTTTGGAAACAGCATCCAGAATGATCTCAGGTGTTGTTCCTGTAAGAAGAACAGCTTTACTTCCTGCACAAAGGCTTCCCATCCAGTGGAATTTTGCACCTGTGTGGTACAGTGGCGGGATGCATAAGAAACAGTCGTTTCTGTCTGTCAGATGGTGTTTCTGCTCCATCTGGGCAGCCTGCATCAGACTCTCATGATTGTGAAGGATTGCTTTCGGGAATCCTGTAGTTCCTGATGAATAGTAGATTGCAGCATCATCGTCGTCCTCAAGACGGATCAGTGGTGCCTGGCTGGAGCAGTCAGCAACCAGCTCACGATAGCTCTCTGCAAATGTAGGACATGCGTCTCCAACATAGATCATCAGACGGCCCTTGCAGATATCCTCTGCAATAGACTCCAGACGACCGATGAACTGAGGTCCGAAGAAGAGAACCTGAACCTCTGCCAGATCTGCACAATATTTGATCTCTTTAGCATCAAAACGGAAGTTGAAAGGAACAGCGATGGCTCCTGTTTTCAGAATTCCAAAATAAATAGGCAGCCACTCCAGGCAGTTGAACATCAGGATGGCAACACGGTCTCCCTTCTGAACACCTCTGCTCAGCAGCATATTTGCAACACGGTTTGCTTTCTCATCGAAAACGCTCCATGTGATCTCTCTTCTGTATGGCTGAGTACTGATCTGCTGAACCAGGTCAAACTCTTTCCATGTGGATTTTCTTGTATCTGCAACGGATGGATTCAGCTCAACAAGAGCAACCTCATCACCGTACAGCTTGTGATTTCGTTCCAGTAAATCTGTAACCGGCATATCAATAGTTCCTTTCTAATTCCTGTATATATCCTTTTCTTTTCCTCTTTTACACTTTTCAGCGTTCAAGTGACAATATATAAACCATAGCACAACCCTTTCCAAAAGTCAAACCAAGAAGTCTGCCTGCAACTGTTAATCTGTCGTTTTTCGTCATATTCTGATCATCCTGTCTGATTATCCGGAAAATGCTTACGAAAGCGGCTGGATCTGATCCATAACTGCCGCCAGATACAGAACCACCGCCTCCTCAAATGCTCTCGGATTTAATCCTGTAAGGGTATGAATGCGGTTCAGTTTATACTGTACGGTGTTTTTATGAATGAACAGTTTCTCCGCTGTCTTCTGCAGGGAGAGATTGGAAGCAAAATAGATTTTCAGAAAATCCAGATCTTCCTTTTCCAGCGTTGCGATTGTGCGGTTTTTATATCTGGTCTTTGCGTCCTCATCTAAATTACCCAAAAGAATATCCAACGTCAAGTCGTCATAGGAAATTATGTTCTTTTCCTCGCCAGCCGATTGAATGGCGATCAGAGCTGATTTATAAGAGCGATACAGGCCGGACAGCATTTCCGATGTTCCGATTCCTATGCGGAAGATACCTGCATACATTTTAGCCAGTTTCTCCAGACGGAACAGATTGCTCTCACAACTCTCCGTATTCACCATCAGCCAGAATTCTTTGGGGTAATTGAAGATATACAGGGAGTCCTGAATCTGATCGAAAATCCGATAGATATGCTCCTCCACCATGGATAGCTTCACACGTCTGCTGCTATCCATTCTGATGACCACCATTCGATAGGAATCCGTCAGGGAAAGCTTTCTCCTGTGCATAAATTCTTTTATATACTCCGGCTCCATAGGCTGATGTTCTACAAGAGACCGCATGAAATAATGGATCTCATTCCTTCGCCCATGATCCTGTGCCTCCAGTTCGCGCTCCTTCAGCATCAGAATCGCTATTCTCTGTACCAGATAGGCATAGGACCTCACCTTATCCGGATCCCCGCTGATTCCTATTACGGCCACCAGTTCCCTCTTATAAAAAAACGGAATGTTCACACCCTTCTTGGTACCCAGATAATCATCATCTTTCATAACCTCGATGATATCTCCGCTTTCCGCCGCCTTCCTGCCAATCTCATGGAAGGTTCCGATCCTGCTCTTTCTGGTACTGGCCAGTATGATCCCTTTCGGATCAATATAATTGATATCATGACCGCACACATCCTTTACTGTTTCTACCAGCTTCTGTGCCACGTCCTGCGTAAGCCCGATTGCCATATTCCTCTCCTTTGCCCCGTCGTATATGTCTCTTATACTATGTATCGCTAATTATACCACTGTTTTTATGTTATCAGGAACATATTGTCAAAAGAATAACTTTGCTAGAATACTATTATCAGATACAGAGATTCGCGAACTCACTGAAAAAAGAAGGGAGAACTTACCATGAAAGTTGTTGTTGCTATAGATTCTCTTAAAGGCAGTTTATCTTCCCTTGAAGCCGGCGATGCGATCCGCACCGGTATCCAGAAAGTCCTTCCGGCTGCAGAAGTTGCTGTAAGACCACTGGCTGACGGCGGAGAAGGAACCGTAGAAGCCCTCGCTCTCGGCATGGGCGGAAGACTGGAAAAAGTCCTTGTTTCCGACCCACTCGGCAGACCGGTAGAAGCCGTATATGGAATTCTTGACGAAAGCAAAACTGCCATCATCGAGATGTCCGCAGCCGCAGGCATCACGCTTGTACACGGGGAGGAACGCAATCCTCTGAATACAACCACCTACGGAGTAGGTCAGATGATCCGCGACGCAATCGAAAAAGGCTGCAGATCCTTTATTGTAGGAATCGGCGGCAGTGCCACCAATGACGGTGGTGTAGGAATGCTGCAGGCATTGGGTTACGGATTCCTCAACGCCCAGGGAACACAGGTATCCTTTGGAGCCAAAGGCCTTTCAGAACTGGTAAAGATCACAAGCGACCAGGTGATTCCGGAGCTGAAAGACTGTAACTTCAAAATCGCCTGCGACGTAACCAATCCGCTCTGCGGCGATAATGGCTGTTCCGCAATCTACAGTCCTCAGAAGGGTGCTACCCCTGCTATGATCCTGAATATGGACCGCTGGCTTGACGCTTATGCAGATCTTGCTGCTGAATCTTTTAAAAATGCTGACAAGCTCTACCCGGGTACCGGCGCCGCCGGCGGACTGGGCTTTGCCTTCCTTACCTTCACCAACGCAGTTCTTGAGTCCGGCATCAGTATCGTTCTCAAAGAGACAAAGCTGGAAGAGTATGTAAAAGATGCGGATCTTGTCATCACGGGTGAGGGTCGCCTGGACGGACAGACTGCCATGGGAAAAGCACCGATTGGAGTTGCAAACATTGCAAAGAAACACGGAAAGAAAGTAGTCGCATTTTCCGGATGTGTAACAGATGATGCGACCACATGCAATCAGCACGGTATCGATGCATTTTTCCCAATTCTCCGTACCGTTGTCACTCTGGACGAGGCTATGGACGGGGAAAATGCCCGCAAAAACATGATCAACACAGTAGAACAGGTAATGCGCCTGATCTGCGCCTACTCATAAAGGAGAATCAATATCAAATGGATTATTCATTTACAACAATAGGAGCACTGGCAGGCCTTGTAGTCGCCATTGTTCTGATCATAAAAAAAGTCCACCCTGCTTACAGTCTGATCCTGGGGGCTCTGATTGGTGGTGTCATCGGTGGCGGAGGGCTCACCACAACTGTCAGCACCATGGTATCCGGAGCCCAAGGCATGATGTCCTCCATTCTCCGTATCCTTACCTCCGGTATTCTGGCAGGCGCCCTTATAAAAACAGGCTCTGCAGAGAAAATTGCTGAAACGATTGTAACTAAGCTTGGGGAAAAACGTGCAGTTGCAGCAATCGCAATCGCAACTATGATCATCTGTGCGGTTGGTGTATTCGTAGATATTTCCGTAATCACTGTTGCACCAATCGCTATCGCGATTGGAAAAAAAGCAAATCTTTCCAAAAGTGGCATCCTTCTCGCTATGATCGGAGGAGGAAAAGCAGGAAACATTATCTCACCGAACCCGAATACCATTGCAGCTTCAGAGGCATTTTCCGTAGATTTGACTTCTCTGATGATGAAAAACCTGCTCCCGGCAGTATGTGCCCTTATCGTAACAATTCTTCTGGCAGGCATGCTTTCCAGGAAAAATGCAGGAAGTCTGACAGATGCTGAGGCTGCGTCCTCCACCAAAGGGCTTCCCGGAATTCTTCCGGCTGTTGCAGGTCCACTGGTCGTTATCGTTCTTCTGGCCCTCCGTCCGATCTGCGGTATTGCAATCGATCCGCTGATTGCACTGCCTCTCGGCGGACTGGTAAGCGTTTTACTGACAGGACATGCAAAAGAGACCGTCGGAATCATGGAATTCGGACTCAGCAAGGTAATCGGCGTTTCCATCCTTCTGATTGGAACCGGTACTCTGGCAGGCATCATCAAAGCATCTGCTCTGCAGTACGATATGATCCATCTTCTGGAGTTCCTGAACATGCCAACCTTCGTACTATCTCCACTGTCCGGTATCCTGATGGCAGCCGCAACCGCATCCACTACCTCTGGAGCAACCATTGCATCTCAGACCTTCGCTGATACCCTGATCGGGGCAGGCGTTCCTGCTGTATCTGCAGCAGCCATGATCCATGCCGGAGCAACTGTGCTGGATTCACTGCCGCACGGCTCCTTCTTCCATGCAACAGGTGGTTCTGTTTCCATGGAAATTAAAGATCGTATGAAACTGATTCCGTATGAGGCACTTGTAGGTCTTACAAGTACAATCGCATCTGTAGTCCTTTTCCTGATACTGAAATAAGCAATCTATTCCTAAGATAAAACCCGAAAGACCAAAACAAAGGCGGGGACCGAAATCGGTCCCCGCCAAGCTCATTGAACTTATTTTATTTCTCGTCCTCTTCCATCCGGTCCAAAACAGACGAAAGACATCCGGTTCCATAATGCAGCATACGGTTCACACGGCTAATCGTCGCTGTACTGGCATTGGTTTTTTCCATGATCTCCGTATACACTTTTTTATCATTGAGCATCTTCGCTACTTCGAAGCGCTGCTCCATGGACTGAAGCTCGGTCATGGCACAGATGTCTTCAAAGAAATCCATACATTCCTGGAGGTCCTTCAATTCGAGGATCGCCTTATACATATCCTGTTTTCTTTCCTTCATTACATTTCTTGCCATTTTTATCAATCGTCCTCTCTGTTACCGGGCTTATGTTTCGGAACCCAGTAGTATTTTTTGTATTTTTTCATGCTCAGGGAGCATTTTCCCGAATTAAAGTCTCTCAGGAACCAGTAATTTGATTCCTTTAGAAAGCAGGACCTTCTCACACAGAGTGTTGTCATCTACACGGATGATTGCATAAGCTTCGTTCTTTCCTGCGAATCCATACATGTATTTGATTGCGATTCCTGCCTCTGCAAGTGCTGCAAACATCTCGCCTGCTGCGCCTGGTTTATCTTCCATTACACAACCAACAACGTCTGTCATGTTAACAACGAATCCGTTGTCTTTCAGAGCTGTTACAGCAGCATAAGTATCATTAACGATGATACGAAGGATACCGAAATCTCTGGTGTCAGCAATTGACATTGCTCTCAGATCTACTCCTGCCTCTGCAAGAACCTCTGTTGCTTTTACAAGAGATCCTGTTTTATTCTCAACGAAGATGGAAAGCTGTTTGATTGCCATAGTAAAAACCTCCTTTATTCATTCCTTCACGGTCCCTTCCCCAAGGGACCGTGAGAAAGTTTCTGTTTGTAATTATCCCTGTTTGTAAAGGTTACGTCTGTCGATTACACGTACAGCTTTTCCTTCGCTTCGAACGATGGATTTTGGCTCTACGATACGAACTTTTGCATAGATTCCCAGCATGGATTTCAGTCCTGCAACTACATCTTTCTCTTTAGCTGCCAGATCTGTTACAGAGTCAGAGAAGAGCTCTGGAGTCATCTCAACCAGTACCTCGATTGTATCGGAGTATTTCTCACGATCAACGATGATCTGGTAGTTAGATGTCAGACCCTGCTGCAGCAGTACCTGCTCGATCTGAGATGGGAATACGTTAACACCTTTAACGATGAGCATGTCATCGGAACGACCCATTGGTTTAGACATTCTTACATGAGTACGTCCGCAGGAACATGGTTTACGGGACAGTACGCAGATATCTTTTGTACGGTAACGAAGAAGTGGGAAAGCTTCTTTATCAATACTTGTGAATACAAGCTCACCAACCTCACCATCAGGCAGAACCTCACCTGTCTTAGGATCGATGATCTCAGCGATGAAGTGATCCTCGTTGATATGCATACCCTGCTGCTCCTCACACTCGAAGGAAACACCAGGTCCGGAGATCTCTGTCAGACCATAGATATCGTAAGCTTTGATACCAAGTCTCTTCTCGATGTCACGACGCATCTCCTCTGTCCAGGCCTCAGCACCGAAGATACCAGCTTTCAGTTTGATCTGATCGCGGTAGCCCTTCTCATTGATGCTCTCTGCAAGGTAAGCAGCGTAAGATGGTGTACAGCAAAGGATAGTAGCCTCAAGGTCAACCATGAACTGGATCTGACGATCTGTGTTACCGGAAGACATTGGAAGTGTCAGACATCCAACTTTGTGAGATCCACCGTTCAGACCAGGACCACCTGTGAACAGACCGTAGCCATAGCAAACCTGGCAGACGTCTTTTTTAGTTCCGCCGGCAGCCATAATGGCACGTGCACAGCACTCTTCCCACATATCAAGGTCAGGCTGAGTATAGAAAGCAACAACACGACGACCTGTTGTTCCGGATGTAGACTGGATACGTACACAGTTCTCCAGCGGCTCAGCCATCAGTCCGTATGGATAAGCATCTCTTAAATCATCTTTTGTAAGGAATGGCAGTTTGTGAAGATCATCGATGGATTTGATATCTTCCGGTTTTACACCTGCTGCATCCATTTTGTTACGATAGTACTCAACGTTCTCGTACACTTTTTTAACAGTTTTTACAAGCCCTGCGTTCTGGATCTCAATAATCTTCTCGCGTGACGCACACTCAAGCTCTTCCTGATAATAATTTCCCATTTTTTAAAATTCCTTTCCCAATACTATTTTCCGAAAATACAGTCTGTATCTTCCTGATGAATTATATCACCGATTCTTACTCACCAAAATGGAAGCCCAGGTTGAATGCCTTCTTGTTCATCTCAATGAAGTTTGGCTTAACAACCTGCTCAATAGCTGTCATCCATTTCTCCTCAGCAAAACCGAAGTATTTAGCAAGACGGCCCATCAGGACAAGGTTAGTAGCTTTAGAGGAACCAGCCTCGATTGCCAGAGACAGAGCGTCGATTCCGTCAACGTCTGCACCGTTCTTCTTAACCTCTTCCAGAATGTCGTGTGGATACTCAGCAGCGCCGATGATTACAGGCATTGGATCGATCTCCTGTGTGTTAACGATGATCTTTCCACCCTTCTTCAGGCAATCCACATATCTTGCACCTTCCAGTTTTTCGAAGGAAACAATGAAATCAGCCTCTCCTTTGGAGACAACCGGAGAATATACTTTCTCGCCATAACGTACATAAGTAACTACAGAACCACCACGCTGGCTCATACCATGTACCTCTGAAACCTTAACCTCATAGCCCTCATTCATCAGAAGACGGCCAAGCAGTTTGCTGGCAAGCAGAGAACCCTGTCCACCAACACCAACGATCATAATACTTGTTGTGTTCATTTATCTCTCCTCGCTTTCTAATGCATCAAATTTGCAAAGCTGTTTACATACATCGCAGCCTACACACTGAGTAGGATCGATGGAAGCTTTTTTATCTTTGAAAGAAATAGCAGGACATCCGAGGGTCATGCATTTCTTACATCCTTTACAGTTATCCTTGTTAACAGATACAGGGCTCTTAGCCTTCACATATTTCAGAAGCATACATGGTCTTCTGGAAATGATGACTGACGGCTCATTAGCTGCCAGCTCCTCTTTCAGAACTGTATCGCACTGCTCCAGATTGTAAGGATCTACTACAGTTACACGGTTGATGCCGATTGCATGGCAGAGAGCCTCAAGATTAACAGCGGCTGCCGGATCACCCTTCAGGTTGTAGCCTGTAGTTGGGTTCTGCTGATGTCCTGTCATACCTGTGATGGAGTTATCCAGGATGATAACTGTAGATGCAGAATTGTTGTAAGCGATATTAACAAGACCTGTCATACCGGAATGCATGAAAGTAGAATCACCGATTACAGCAACCGTCTGTCCGGCACTTGCGCCCTCAGAAGCTTTGTTGAAACCGTGGATACCGGAGATGGAAGCACCCATGCAAAGGGTAGAATCCATAGCATTCAGTGGTGCAGCGGAGCCAAGAGTGTAGCATCCGATATCACCGATGACAGTGCATTTGTTCTTTTTCAGAGTGTAGTACATGCCACGGTGAGGACATCCTGCACACATAACAGGAGGACGTACCGGAACAGCAGTCTCGATGGAAACACTCTCTTTAGCAGGCATGCCCATAACCTGAGCAACATAAGCCTGGGAGAACTCACCGATGTTTGTGAAGAGCTCTTTGCCCTCAACAGCAACACCGATTGTCTTGCAGTGGTTCTCAATTACAGGATCCAGTTCCTCAATAACAACCACGCGTTTTACTTTAGCAGCGAAAGCTTTGATTCTCTCAACTGGCAGTGGATTTACCATACCCAGTTTCAGAACGCTTACGTCATCACCGTAAACCTCTTTTACATACTGGTAGCAGGTTCCGGAACAGATGATACCCAGCTCCTCAGAACCAAACTCTTCTCTGTTCAGATCAGTAGTCTCTGCAAATGCTGTCAGTTTCGCAGTTCTCTCCTCAACGATCGGATGACGGCGTTTTGCATTAGCAGGAACCATGATATATTTCTGAGGATTTTTCTCGTAAGGGATCAGAGGTTTCTCCACTCTGTCATTCAGCTCAACCATGCTCTGGGAATGTGCGATTCTTGTGCACATACGCATGATCACAGGAGTATCAAACTCCTCAGACAGATCGAATGCTCTCTTTGCGAAATCCAGTGCTTCCTGAGAATCAGCCGGCTCCAGCATAGGTACTTTAGCAGCAATTGCATGGTGACGGGAATCCTGCTCATTCTGAGAAGAATGCATTCCAGGATCGTCAGCTACAGCAATAACAAGACCACCGTTAACACCTGTATAAGACAGAGTGTACAGCGGGTCAGCTGCAACGTTCAGTCCAACATGTTTCATACCACAGAATGCTCTTGCACCCTGCAGAGATGCACCAAAAGCTACCTCCATAGCAACTTTCTCGTTTGGTGCCCATTCAGCATACATTTCGTCGTACTCAGCAGCACACTCAGTAATCTCTGTAGATGGTGTTCCAGGGTAGCTGGATACTACTCTACAGCCGGCCTCGTAGAGACCTCTGGCGAAAGCTGCATTTCCAATCATCAGTTCTTTCACAATCAGTTCCTCCTCTTT
>JAKSRN010000510.1 GCA_024403585.1 Lachnospiraceae bacterium
ATCCTGTGATCTGGGGTAGGACATTCCAACTATGTTTGCGATGGATTCGATAGATTCGATGGATTCAATAGAAATCTTGCATAAAAACTTGACACCTCCACTTTGCAGTGCTAAACTATCAACAATTCCATAAAAGAAACCGTTGAAGCGGAGATAACGGCAATGATGCCTTTACAGAGAGCCCGGATGGCTGAGATCGGGTGAGAAACAAGTTGTCAAATGGACCGCGGAGGGCGCAGTCAAAGGAATAATGATTCTGAGTATTTTGAGTATTCTGAGTATTCTGCGACGTCAGGACATACGTTAATTGTCCGGGATATGATGGTATCCTGAAAAGAGCACAGGTTTCCTGTGAAGCAAGGTGGCACCGCGGATTGTGGTATGCTTATAAAGTGTATGATTCGTCCTTGGCAGAAATATAAATATTTCTGCCAGGGATATTTTTATGTAGAAAAGGAGAAAAGACTATGATTAAAGAAGCAATCGTTAAAATCGTAAGCAAAGAAGACCTCACCTACGACGAGGCTTACACTGTAATGAACGAAATCATGAGTGGCGAGACTACACCAACCCAGAACGCCGCTTTCCTGGCAGCTCTTTCTACCAAAAGTGCAAAGGCTGAGACTACTGACGAGATCGCTGGCTGTGCTGCAGCTATGAGAGATCATGCTACAAAAGTAGATACAACGGGTATGAATGTATTCGAGATCGTAGGAACCGGCGGAGACAACGCACACAGCTTCAACATCTCCACTACATCTGCAATGGTTGCTGCAGCAGGCGGCATGAAGGTTGCAAAACATGGAAACAGAGCAGCTTCTTCCCTCTGCGGAACAGCTGACTGTCTGGAGGCACTGGGTGTAAACATCCAGCAGGAGCCTGAGAAATGCATCGAGCTTCTGAACGAGGCTGGCATGTGCTTCTTCTTCGCACAGAAATACCATACATCCATGAAATATGTCGGACCAATCCGTAAAGAGCTGGGCTTCCGTACTGTATTCAACATCCTTGGACCTCTGACCAACCCTGGTTCTCCAAAGATGCAGCTGCTTGGTGTATACGATGAGTATCTGGTAGAGCCGCTGGCACAGGTTCTGATCAGCCTTGGTGTAGAGCGTGGTATGGTTGTATACGGAACAGAGAAGCTGGATGAGATCTCCATGTGTGCACCAACAAAGGTTTGCGAGTTCAAAGACGGATGGTTTAAATCCTACATGATCAAACCAGAAGACTTTGGATTCGAGAGATGTTCAAAAGAGGATCTGAAAGGTGGTACACCGGCAGAGAACGCACAGATTACCATCAGCATCCTGAAGGGCGAGGAGAAAGGACCAAAGAGAAATGCAGTTCTCATGAACGCAGGTGCTTCCCTTTATATCGGAGGAAAAGCCGAATCATTCAAAGCAGGTGTTGAGCTTGCCGCAGAACTCATCGATTCCGGAAAAGCATACGAGACACTGCAGAAAGTAATCGAGGTAAGTAACCGATAAGG
>JAKSRN010000511.1 GCA_024403585.1 Lachnospiraceae bacterium
TAAGCTGCTGTTTCTGTACCGCATTCTCTGCTTCCAAAGCTAATCTCTGCATACGTTCTGCCTTATAAGCCTGAAGTGCTTCGATAAGCGCATCCGGATTATTCAGCATGTCATCAACTGCATACAAACCATGTCTTCTGATAGCCGGAAGGACTTCTGATGTAACCCATCTCTTGAATCTCTTTGCTGCAGGAAGCTTGCTGGATAATATAAGACTGTAAAGACCAGACTCATTGATAATCCATCCGCCACGCTGTCCTAAACTCGACGCTGTTTTGTCGTTGAGTTTGTCTTCCTCATCAACATGCATAGCAATTGCCTTGTTCGGATCTGCATATCCAAGAATCTCTGCTACATCCTTACCTACAAAAAATGGCTCTCCATTGATCATTGTGCTGCGGACAGAGCCGAATTCCGCATTCTGAAAAATCTGTAATTCCATTGAATTACCCTCCTTGAAAAAATATTTGTGAGGTATTTCCTCAAGTCACAGGCAAAAAAAATCTGGGAGATTTTAACCTCCCAGCAAAAATTTCTAATCTTTTTTATAAAATTGTGTGCAGTAACCATCTGCTCTTAGAATCAGACCTTCTGCCCAGGGCGGTGTCCTTCCCATCTGTTCACAGATTGCATCAAGGGATACATCTTCTCTACACTCAATAATCAGTTCATCATGCACATGAGCACAGATCATACAATGCGATAAGGTTCTCATGGCATAGCACAAAATATCTCTTGAAATCGCCTGCACAATATTCTCCACGAACTTCGGACCATAGCTTTCAATACGCTCCCATTTCTTGGTACCGCCAACCCCTTCATAGGTAACAGACTCAGAATCAAATCTGTTTAATCCCATTCTCGGTTTCACATATGCAAGCCTTCTTCCAGATGGAAGCTGTATAAACAGCATCCCACTCTGGCAGAAGAACCTGATACCGTTTACATCAGCCTGCTTTTTCTGTTTCACTGCAGTTTTCACGGCACGGTCAACATCCCACCAGAATTTCACGATATTAGGATTAGCTGCTCTCCATGAATCCACCAGCGGCTGAAGTTCTTCTTCTGCAAGCCCCATCTCAATAGCACCCATAGATTTTAATGCTCCAACTGATCCGCCATAGCCAAGAGCCAGTTCCGCAATCTTACCCTTTTGTCTCAAATGCGAATTCTGACCATGCTTTTCCACCGGTACACCAAACATTGCGGAAGCCGATGCACAGTAGATATCACCATTATTAACAAAAACTTGCGTCCTCCATGTCTCACCTGCAAGCCAGGATAAAACCCTTGCCTCAATCGCAGAAAAATCTGCTACTGCGAACTTATTGCCTTCCCTTGCTACGAATGCAGTTCTGATAAGTTCCGATAATACATTTGGAACAGAATCATATAACATGGAAAGTGCCTCATAATCACCATTTCTGACAAGTCCCCTTGCCTGTTCCAGATCTTCCATATGATTCTGTGGAAGATTCTGCAGCTGAAT
>JAKSRN010000512.1 GCA_024403585.1 Lachnospiraceae bacterium
ATCACTTTTTCATCTTTTTATGGATCTCGTCTGCAACGAATTCCGGCACAAACTTGGAGATATCACCATCAAAGCGTGCTACTTCTTTTACAGTAGTAGAGCTAAGATAAGCATACTCCAGTGAAGTGGTCAGGAATGTCGTATCAATGGTCGGTGCCATGATGCGGTTTGTCTGCGCCATCTGCAGTTCGTACTCAAAATCGGTAACTGCCCGCAGACCTCTTACGATGACTTTTGCATTACACTGTTTGGCAAAATCCACTGCAAGTCCGCTGAAAGACACGACTTTAATCCCAGGAATATCCTGGGTTGCTTTCTCAAGTATCTTAACACGTTCTTCTACAGAAAACAACGGAGTTTTCGCAGAATTATGTAAAACGCCGATCACTACTTCATCGAATAATTCAGCAGCACGGCGGATAATATCCAGATGACCATTTGTAACCGGATCAAAGGTTCCGGGATAAACCGCAACTTTCATGTGTTCGATTCTCCTTATTTTTTGCGCAGAAAAAGATGCGCATTGGTTTTATATCTTTTGGTTTTCACCACTTCATAGGCGGATGTTTCCAGCCAGGAAAGATCCGTCTTCAGGGATACCTCCACGATGATCAGAGTATCCTCATTCACGCAGGCAGCATGCTCAAAAAGCTCCAGAGCTTCCTTCTCAAGATCCTTCAGATACGGAGGATCCATAAAAATGATGTCGAATGCTTCCTGCCCACTCAATCGGCTGATCGCCGAACGCATATCTGTCTGAAGCACCACTGCTCTGTCTTCCAGATGGGTAAACTTCAGATTTCCATTGATACAGGCTGCTGCTTTTCTGCTGTTGTCTACAAAATAGCAGATTTTCGCACCCCTGCTCAAGGCCTCGATCCCGATGGCACCGCTTCCGCTGAAAAGATCCAGAAAACGGCATCCGGGAATATCATTATGAATCATATTGAACAGAGTCTCTTTGATTCGGTCTGTGGTCGGTCTTGTGTCCAGACCCTCGATGGTTTTTAACGGCAGACTTCTTGCACTTCCCGCAATAACTCTCATAGATTCCTTAATCCTCCTGACGGAACTGTGCTCTCCAGTCCAGATCTCCTCTTTCAAGACCCAGGATCAGAGTTTCCGCTGTGGCGATATTGGTTGCCAGCGGAATGCTGTACTGATCACAGCATCTTACAATATCCATAATATCAGGTTCTTTTGGACTTACCATGGAAGGATTGTAGAACAGGATTACCAGATCCATGTCGCCCCTTCCGATCATCTCCATAAACTGTTTGTCTCCGCCGATCGCTCCGGCAAGAAACTTATGAATATGAAGGTTTGTAACATTCTCAATTCTTCTACCGGTGGTTCCTGTCGCATACAGATCATGCTTCATCAGGATCCCCTTGTAAGCAATACAAAAGTCCTCGATCAGACTTTTCTTGCTGTTATGTGCTAAGATTCCGATATTCATTACATTCCCCTTATATATCTACAAAAACA
>JAKSRN010000513.1 GCA_024403585.1 Lachnospiraceae bacterium
GCTGATCTGCAGGAGATCGTAGATTGCAGCGCAGAGCTGTTTGGCTGCTCCATCCATGTTCTGGATGCATCTTTCCACTACTTGACCACTCCGGATGCGCAGGTGCCGGAAGTCAGTTTGGAACCTGAGAAAATCAGTGCCTATCTTTCCTCTTTCCCCATGACAACCGATAAGCGCGGTGCGATTCTTTTTGATTTGGGTGGAACAGAATATCTTTGTGTGAATCTTTTTGATGAAACCGGTTCTTATATCGGCTGCGTTTATATGGATGGATGCAGCCACTCTTTTGGCGAGGGGGACAAGCTCCTGGCAGAATTTATGGCCCGGCTGATCGAGAAAGCCATTGAGAAAAATCCCGCGATTCTGAACAGTGAGCAGACGACGATTAAAAACGCCCTCATCAATCTGGTCAATGAATATCCGTTGACAGCAAACCAGAAATGGAAAATCAATCTCGCCCGTCCTGGGCAGCATTTCGTTTGCATTGTCCAGCATAGTGCAAACCGGCTGTCCAGACTCCCCAAAGGGTATATCTGCGGTGCATTTGAAAGCGAGTTTCCCGGATCGTTTGCCTTTGCAAAGGGCAATTCTATCGTCTGCTTTTTGGATGTCTCTGTCTTCAACGATAAGAGAGGAGATTACCATGCCAATCTGAATACACTTCTCAAAAAATTTCTGGCAGATACAAGCGGAATTGCGGGCGTCAGCAATGGATTTACGGATCTGTTCGGAGCACGGATTGCTTACCTGCAGGCAGAATCCGCCATCGAAAATGGTATGATTACAAATCCTGAAACGGAGTTGTTTTACTTCCAAACCTACGCCCTCATCAGCATGGTCATCAACTCCATGGGTAATCTGCCGGCAGAGGCTTATTTTTCCGAAAAGCTGCAAAACCTGATTAAACACGATAAAAACGGACCCATCTCTTACCTGGACACGCTGCGCGTGTTCCTCCGCAGCAGCCTTTCCTATTCACAAACAGCGGAAGAGCTTTATATTCACCGCAGTACCGTTGTTGACCGCATCAGCCGAATCGAACGGGAACTGGATGTGGATCTGAAAGACCCGGACACCCGACTGCAGCTGGAAATCATCCTGAAGGCCATGGAAATTGAGGACATGGTACAGCAGGCAAGAGAATAGTATAAAAAAACTACCGCAGGCCGTTGCCTGCGGTAGTTTTTGCGAGGAACCAGTCTGTTAACGGGAGCACTTCTTCAGATCTTCATCGATCTGATCAGCGAACTTAGCGGTTTCAGCAGATTCGGGGTAGGACAGCAGCTTGCGGTAGGTCAGAGCACCAACCAGCTTCATGCGGGGATCCTTGGTGGAACCGGGAGCATACTTTTCCATAACTTCCTTGCCCTCAGGGCTGCGCATGATATCACGAATCTTGGAATCCAGAGACAGTGCCATAGTATTATCCTCCTTAAAGTGAATGGTGAATGATGATTTTCAAATTCTTTCCCGAGAATTCTGACA
>JAKSRN010000514.1 GCA_024403585.1 Lachnospiraceae bacterium
TCTTTGCACGTTCAAAAGAGAAATGGCTGATACCTATTCTGATTACTCGTGAACGTATTGTCTGGGCATACCCGGAGACGGCTGCAGTCTATCATGTATATGAGATGCAGTACGTCGATTTGCAGTCAGTGTATGTGAGATTTGCACATCCTCCTATTCCTTCATTGCTTCAGATTGAGACCGTAAATGGACAGAAATATGTCTTTAACAATTTGAAAGAAGGAAAAGATGAAATCCGCGGTGTGCTTATGACTCTTCTCTATGAAATGAATCAGCGTTTCGGCGGCACATGGGGACTTGCCGGCAGAAAGAACTTCATGACAGATGAGTTCCGTCTTGACAGAAACAAACATCCCGATGCAGAAACGATTAAAAGCGGCGTATCTGCTCTGAAGTTTCATGATGAGACCTCTGAAGATGATGTCTTTGAGGATGAAAGAAATATTCCGGGGAAGGGATGTTTTGAGTCGAATGAAGTTCTCTTTTCACACTTTGCAAAGGAAGGAGAAGATGTCTTTGAAGAGACAAAAACTCCGGCTGAATCTCAGATGCCGGAAGAAAACCCATATGCCGATGCTGATAATAAAGTAGCCCGCATAGTAGAAACAGTTGAAGCAGAGATTGCAGAAAGCCGCAAAAATACCGAAGATGACACAGCAGCTCCAGTACCGGAAGGAGATGACTCTGTTGTCTATGGTCCGAATACCAGAACTGCCGATGACCAGTGGGGAGAACAGAAAGGCGGAGATGCGCTCATCTTATCCAATCCGATTCGGTTCAGAATAAATCCGCCGGAAAAGAAACCGGAACGTGAGTATGGACCAGAGGATGACGACTCAATTGTTTACCCGTTGGCAGGAGAAGAAAAAACCGAAGAACCTGCAGTCTCAAAAACAAAGCCGATGCGTGAGTACGGTCCTGAAGATGATGACTCAATTGTTTATCCTTCCGCAGATGATGAAGTAGTTATCACTCCGTTCAAACCTGAGACAAAGGTAAACTCAGACGCTGCAGACCAAATCACTCTTCCCTCAAAGGCAGCAGAAGACAGCACGTCCGATGCTGATGAGGTCATAATTACTCCGTTCAGGCGGCCAAAACCTGAGTTTGTTCCGTTAACTGATGAATCACAAGTCCCGGTTGACTCCCTGCAAAAACCCGCTGCCGATGGAAAAGAATCTGATGTAGAAATAGCATCTCTTCAGCGCCCTGCTTATGAAGTTGATGACCATGTTGTTGTCTCTCCGGTGAAAAAGAGTTCTCCCGAAGCAGAGGAAGAATCTGTTGTTTTACGGAATCAGCCGTCCCCCGGCAGAAAAATAACGCCCTCACCTTTACGAAAAGCCGTAACTCTTGAACCTGCAGAGCGTTTCAATCCGGCTGAAGTGGAAAAACTTCTTGAAGAATTAAAACACTTACGAGACAGCGGAATCATCACCGAAAAAGAGTATCGTGAACGTTCCTTAAAACTATTCAAGGAAGA
>JAKSRN010000515.1 GCA_024403585.1 Lachnospiraceae bacterium
CCAATGTTTGGTGTTCTGATGGCATTTGAAGATTACAATGTCATCGACGGTTATTTCGGAAGTAAATGGGTCGGCTTCCAGAACTTCATTGAACTCTTTTCCGGAGCTGATTTTCCAAGAGCACTCAGAAATACCATTATTATTGCGTTGTTAAAGGGAACGATCGGCTTTCTCGCACCAATCGCATTTGCGGTACTTTTAAGTCTCCTTCATCATAAGAAATATAAAAGAACTGTTCAGACTATGTCCTATCTTCCAAACTTCGTTGCAGCAGTAGTAGTAGCATCATTGCTGATCGAATTCCTGGGACAGGATGGTCCTCTGACCCTTCTCCTCTGCAAACTTGGAGGCGAAAATCAGAACTGGCTGGCCAATAATAAGGCTCCTGTATTCTGGCTGATTTATCTTTTTATGGGCATCTGGCAGACTATCGGCTGGGGCTCCATCATGTATGTGTCCTCCATTGCAACAGTCAGCGGGGATCTTCAGGAAGCAGCGGCGCTGGATGGTGCAACCAGACTTCAGAGAATGTTTAAGATCACACTTCCATGTATCAAACCTATGATCATTATGATGATGGTTCTGAACATCGGACTTAGTTTCTCCTCCGGTTTTGATAACATTCTTCTTCTGTATATGCCATCTACATATAATGTAGCAGATACAGTATATACCTATACTTATCGTATGGCTTTCGGAGGCGGAAATGCAAACTATGCACTTTCTGCAGCATCTGGATTGTTCCAGTCTATTGTTGGTACTATATTACTGGTTGGCTCCAATACTCTGAGCAAAAAATTCAGCGACACATCATTATTCTAAGGAGGTGCGGACATGTTAAAACTGAAAAAGAAACAAAAAGAAGAGGAATCTACATTAAGTATGGTGGAGCATTATAGTACTTCTGACCGTATCGTGGATGTGATCGTATATGGTCTCTGTGCATTGGTTGCATTCTGTTCCATTATTCCAATGTGGCATGTACTGATGTCCTCCCTTTCAGATGGAAAATCTCTTCTGGCTTATAAAGGACTTGTACTTTTGCCGATTGGAGGTTTTACACTGGATGGATATAAGCATCTCTTCCAGAACGCAAGTATCCTTCAGGGATACCTCAACTCGATCATTTATACAGTAGGCGCAACAGCAATCGGATTTTCCCTCTCTGTTTTGACAGGTTATGCACTGAGCCGTGACACCAAGATCAAACCGATCATGATGGGAATGATCATGTTTACTATGCTCTTTGGCGGTGGTATGGTACCAACCTACATGGTTATCCGTGCACTTGGCTGGGTAGGTACCCGCTGGGCACTTCTGATTCCTGGATGCACCAATGCCATGTTTATGGTTATGATGATGAATTCCTTTAATTCTGTTCCTATGGAAATGTATGAGGCAGCAAGAATTGACGGTGCCGGACATTTCCGTACCATGACACAGATCATGCTTCCACAGGCTATGAACCTTGGATCCGTTAT
>JAKSRN010000516.1 GCA_024403585.1 Lachnospiraceae bacterium
CTTCGTTTTGTGGTATACTATAACTATAATAAGATTATAGAAAGAAAGGATATCACTTATGGCAAAACGCAGTTTCTCTGGAAAACGAAATAAAGAAAAAGCTTCCTCCGTGAAACTGCGAGCGTATAAATTCCGTGGCTATCCTGATGAGGAAACAGAAATTATCCTCTGGAACTACATCAACGGATCAAGAGGCTTTTGGAACATCCTCTGTGCTGAGGAACGAAAGTATCTGGCCACGAAAGGGATGCTCAGTCCTTCCGTAAAGACACCCGGTTCCTATAAAAAAGACCCGCATCTCGCATGGCTCAGGAGCATCGACAGTCTGGCACTTGCCAATGTACAGCAGCATTTTGAGACAGCAAAAAGTGCCTTCCGTTCCGGTGATGCAGGCAGGATGCACTTCAAGAAGAAGGGACACTGCCGTAATTCTTATACCACCAACTGTTCGAATGCCAGCAAGCCAAACCTCACATTAGTAGATGACCTTCTGAAACTGCCAAAGGTACCTCATAAGATACGACTGACGGTACACCGTGAGATAGAGGCAAACGGCAGACTCAAAAACTGTACCGTAGCACGTGAAGGAGAAGGCTGGTATTTCAGTCTCTTATATGAGTACGATAAAGAAAGCATTTCCATATCACCGTATGAGAAAGATCTGTCCGAATGTTCTCATATTGGACTAGACATGTCCCTTCCGAATCTCTATGTGGACAGCAATGGGGATATACCTGATTTCATCAAACCCTACCGTGCCATGGAAACCCGTCTTAAAAAGGAACAGCAACGCCTCTCCCGTAAGGAACGTGCAAACATCCATCACTATGATATAAGAAACGGGAAACGCTATCCCGTTTACAAACGACCTCTTTCAGAGTGTAAGAACTACCAGAAACAGAAACGCAAAGTCGAACGCATCCATGCGAGAATCAAGCATATGCGTGACGATATGCTCCATAAGCTTTCGGCGGAACTTACTGACTGTTATGACATCATCAGCATCGAAGACCTCAACATGAAGGGCATCATCCGTAGCCTCAGGCTGGCAAAATCGGCCTCTGACATCGGATGGGCGAAGTTCGTCACCATGCTTACCTACAAACAGGAGAGAAAAGGGCATGTACTCATAAAAGCAGACCGTTTCTTTGCATCCAGCAGAACCTGTTCTGTATGTGGCAACATCCATAAAGAACTGAAGCTCTCTGACCGTGTATACGTCTGTCCTCATTGTGGCAGCGTCATGGACCGTGACCATCAGGCGGCTGTCAACATCGACAGGGAAGGCCTTCGTCTCTATGAAGAATTCCGTATGGCAGAATTATCTGCCTGAAATAGATATCTGTAACTAAGAACCTCTGTCGGCAGGAACACCGACGGTAGCCTGTAAATGTATGGCAGTACAGCAAATCTGTGCCTAACAGCCCATCCAGACAGGAATAAAAGAAACTCCCAGTGTTCGGCTTTGCCCGAACA
>JAKSRN010000517.1 GCA_024403585.1 Lachnospiraceae bacterium
TGTCTGCAAAAAAAATGGTGATTTCGGCGGCCCTGTGGAGCTGGATCTAGCCCAGCGCTGGATGGCCGATCACCCGGAAATCCACCCATGGACAGAGGATCATTACCTGAAGTAAATCCGCCTCCCGAACCTGAACGTGCATCTGTAAAAAACAGCTTTTGAATCTTTTACTCTGTTCTTATTCTTCCTTAGCGAGAAATTTTTTATAAGTCAGATCAATGGCAAATGCTCCCAGCGGTGCTGTCAGCACGATTGCCAGCACCGCTACTGTCAGAACGGTATCACCGCAGGCAAATCCCATTGCCAGAGGCACGCCTCCGATCGCAGCCTGAACAGTTGCTTTTGGACAGTATGCCAGCATAGCAAAGAGTCTCTCCTGCTTGCCAAGCTTTGTTCCCAGAACACAGATAAAGACCCCCAGCATACGGAACACAAGAGCCAGCACAATGAGGATCAGAGCCTTGATTCCCACATGGCTCAGGTAACCGATATTTACAGTAGCTCCGACCAGTACGAAGAGAAATACCTCCGCACCAACCCAGAGCTTTCCGTATTTGACAGACAGTCTTCTTGCCACCACACCCCTGTATCTCTGCAGACCGATTCCGATAAACATTACAGCGATCAGAGCAGAATAGGTCAGCGGAGTCTTCAAAGCATCCTCTCCTGCTACCAGGAAGAAGGATACACTGAGGATCAGAAATACCTTGATGGTATCCCTCATATGTACTTTCTCAAAAAATTTTGCCAGCAGAAAACTGATCAGGAAACCTGCGGCGATTCCAAGAATAATGGAAACCGGAATATTCACAAAACTAAGAACCGATGTACCGGTTCCTGCCATCATACCGGTAAATGTCGAAAACAGCACGATGACATACACGTCATCCACAGATGCTCCTGCCAGGATCAGCTGTGGGATTCCCTGCTTGGTTCCATAGCCCTCATCCATCAGACGGACCATTCTTGGTACAACAACCGCCGGTGAAACAGCTGCCAGTACCGATCCAAGGATCGCAGCTTCCAGAAGAGTCAGTCCCATCATCTTCGGTGCAAGCAGAAGAATTCCCAGCACTTCAAAAGATGCAGGAACAAAACACATCATTAATGCCGGTCGGCCGTTTCTTTTCAGCCCGGACAGGTCCAGTCCGAAACCGGCTCTTGTAAGAATAATGATCAGGGCAATCTTTCTGAGATCTGCCGAGATGTTCAGAATGTTCTGATCCAGCAGATTCAGACAATAGGGTCCCAGAACGATTCCGGTGGCAAGCATACCGATCAGGCTGGGCAGTTTGATCTTCTGGCAGATGGCGCCCATGGCCATACCAACCACGATAATCAGAGCAATACTAAGTAACATAACAAATTTCCTCCATTTTTTAATCGACCAGAAAGCCTTCGGAATCTCCTATAACGCAAAAAAGCCAATGATTCCTGCACCTGGTGTACAGAAGCCATCAGCTTAACAAGCGG
>JAKSRN010000518.1 GCA_024403585.1 Lachnospiraceae bacterium
CGGAACATCGCAAGGCAGATACCCATCAGAAGGCCGGTTGCACCGATCATCTGACCAACTTTGAAGCGGGCAGGTGTTACGGTTGTTAACAGTGTCTGATATCCGGTCATATCTCCGGCACCTTTCAGGTTGATCAGGTCGCTGACCCATGCAAGCCAGAGAGGATCCTGTCCGAATACGGTGGCGCCTGCATTTGCCCCGGTCAGAACTGTATAGGTACCTCCGAAGGAAGTATAGTTCATAGGGATGGTCAGCATGTGATGGAGACCGAACGGAAGCAGGAGACGCTCCAGAGTACCGTAAATGAACGGAGCCAGAATCGGTGAAGTATCAGAAGAATTGGCAATCCAGATACCAAAGTTATTGATTCCGGTCTGGATCAGAGGCCATACAACAACAAGAACCATTGCTGTGAATACGGAATACACGATAACTACCAGCGGAACAAAACGTTTTCCGTTGAAGAATGCCAGTGCATCCGGAAGGCTTCTGAAATTGTAGTATTTATTGTAGGCAGTTGCTCCTACGAAACCAGCGATGATACCGATGAACACACCCATGTTCAGGGCTGGTTTGCCGAGAATATTTACAAAATAGTCGCTTACAAGAATTTCCTGACCGAATAAGGTATGGGTAACCGCATTCGCATCAGCAAGCATCTCAGTAGTTACATTCAATGCAACACCGGTAATAACGTTGATCAGACAGAACGCAATTGCTGCTGCAAATGCTCCGCCCGCACGCTCTTTTGCCCAGGAACCACCAATCGCGATTGCGAATAACAGGTGGAGGTTGTTGATTACGGCCCAGCCGATCTGAGCGACAACGTTTCCGACTGTATTGACAATTGCAACATCGCCGCCAACGATACATAAAAGATTACCCAAACTGATCATAAGACCGGCTGCAGGCATAACGGCGATAACAGTCATCAGTACTTTACCCAGTTTCTGCAGAAAATCGAAGTCAATGCCGATTTTCTTTTTCTTAGCAGGTGCTGTTTTTGTTGTTTCAGAAGCTTTTGGTGCTTCTTTTACAGGTGCAGCAGTCTGTCCCGCTGCTTTTTTCTCTTTCATGAGAACGGATTTTGCGTCTACATGACCCATGGTAATGTCCATCTGATCCAGCTCAATTCCTGAACAGATCACGATTGGAGTAACCGTATTGATATTTTTCTTTTTCAGGAAATCCAGATCTGCTTCCGCGATCAGATCTCCGGCCTTCAAGGTATCTCCTACCTTGACATGGGAGGTGAAGCCTTCTCCCCCGAGAGCAACGGTTTCAAGTCCAAAATGGATGATCATCTCAATGTCATCATCACCCTCAAGTCCGTACGCATGAAGCGAGTCAGTGATTGTTGCTACCGTACAATCAATCGGTGCATAGATTTTTCCGTCTTCCGGGAGGACTGCTACTCCGTCACCCAGCATCTTCTGCGCAAAGATGTCATC
>JAKSRN010000519.1 GCA_024403585.1 Lachnospiraceae bacterium
ATTATTTTTCCTCTTCGCGCCGTTTGAGGAGTTCTTCTGCAACAATGCCCGGAGTCGTCATACTCATGGGATCCATAATCCTTCTTAGTTCATCATCATTAAGCAGATTCTCTTTTTTAATCAGATCTCTTACCGATGCACCGGTCTTAATGGCTTCTTTGGCAACGGCTGCCGCTTTCTTATATCCGACATGCGGGCAGATGGCAGTAATCACACCGACTGATGAATCAACCAGTTCTCTGCAGTGTTCTTCGTTTGCTTTGATGCCGTTGATGCAGTTTCTGGTAAATGTCCATGCTGCATGGTCGATTGATGAAATAATCTCAAAGATGCAGTGGTAAATAATCGGCTCGAATGCATTCAGTTCAAACTGTCCTGCTTCTGCTGCAAGAGTGATGGTTACGTCATGCCCGATAACTCTGAAGCAGACCTGATTCATTACTTCAGGAATAACCGGATTTACTTTTCCCGGCATAATCGACGAGCCGTTCTGCATTGGCGGAAGCGTAATCTCCTGCAGTCCGCATCTGGGACCTGAAGACATCAGACGAAGGTCGTTTGACATCTTTGAAAGAGCCACTGCCAGCGACTTGAATGCAGAAGATACTGCGGCTATGGGGTCAAGATTCTGCGTTCCGTCAACTGTGTCATCTTCCTGAACAAGCGGAAGAGCGGAAATCTTTGCAAGTTCCGGAACAACCGTCCAGAAATACGTGATGTTTGCATTGAGACCTGTTCCAACCGCCGTCCCCCCAAGGTTAACATACCGCATCTCATCCATGACTTTATCAATACGGTCAATACCTCTGCGAATGGCAGCGCCGTATGAGTGGAACTCTTGCCCGAGACGAATAGGGACAGCGTCCTGCAGCTGAGTTCTGCCCATCTTGACAATTCCATCGAACTCTGCTGCTTTTCGCATGAATGCCGAGTGAAGATCTTCAAGACTTTCCTTACACTCCACCCAGAGTTTGAGAATCGTCATTTTTCCGGCTGTAGGGATTACATCATTCGTGGACTGTCCGTAGTTTACGTCATCATTCGGATGAACTATTGAGTAGTCTCCTTTTTTGCCGCCAAGAATCTCTATTGCACGATTTGCGATGACTTCGTTGGCATTCATATTCATGGATGTTCCGGCACTTCCCTGAATGGGGTCTACGATAAACTGGTCATGCAGTTTTCCTTCCAGAATTTCGTCACATGCCTGCATGATTGCATCTGCTTTTTTCTGGTCAAGACAGCCTGCTTTGCAGTTTACCTTTGCTGCTGCTTTTTTGATTTCAGCAAGGGATAAGATGAACTTTGTGTTCATCATCTGCCCTGTTATCGGGAAGTTTTCCTTTCCTCGTATTGACTGAACACCGTAATATGCATCTATCGGAACTTTTTTTGAACCGATAGAATCTTCTTCAATTCTGTATTCCATCTGTTCCATAT
>JAKSRN010000052.1 GCA_024403585.1 Lachnospiraceae bacterium
CCAGCCTGCTCAAGCAGTCCAGGAATCTTGGACTCCCATCCAAGAGACATGATATGAACGCCTTCACAATATGGTTTACACTCTTTGATGATGCGTGCAGCAATCTCAACACCAGTGATACCAGCTTTTGTTTTCTCTTTGTCAGCTTTCAGCTCCTCGATCATAGACTCAGGAACATGAACACCTGCAACGTTTGCATTCATGAAACGGCACATTCCAACAGATTTTGGAATGATGATACCAAGCTGTACAGGTTTTCCGAACTGTTTAGCTTTCTCCATGAACTCGATGAATTTCTCAGGCTCGAAAACTGCCTGTGTCTGGAAGTACTCAGCGCCTGCTGCTACTTTTCTTTCCATCTTCATGAGCTGTGCATCTACGGAATCGCTACATGGGGAAACTACAGCACCTTTAGCAAAGGATGGAGCCTCACCAACGATTGGGTTTCCGCCAAGGTCCATGCCCTGCTCCATCAGACTCATTGTGTGAAGGAGGGAAACAGAATCCAGGTCGAATACTGGTTTAGCCTGTGGATGATCACCCATCTTTGTGTGGTCACCTGTCAGTGCCAGAACGTTGTCAATGCCGAATGCTGCTGCGCTGAGAAGGTCAGACTGCAGTGCGATACGGTTTCTGTCACGGCATGCAAGCTGGAAGATTGGGTTCAGTCCTGCATCTTTCAGGATCTTACATGTTGCCAGAGATCCAAGTCTCATAACGGAAGACTGGTTATCTGTTACGTTAATAGCTGAACATTTGCCAAGGTATTTTTTAGCCTCTTCTACAAGGTCATCGATGTTGGTTCCCTTTGGTGGGCCTACTTCTGCAGAAACTACAAATTCACCCTGTTTAAACAAATCTGTAACTTTCATATATCTATCGCTCCTAATAATTCAAAATTTTATTTATGACTGTTTGCACTCTTTTGTAGCATCGTCAGTTGAAAAGTTATGCAGCTGTGTTGGGAATTTCAGAACGTCCAGACGTCCCATCTTCTCGAGACGACGGTAGATACGCTCCCATCCACACTCCATGCAGGAATCAACTTCACACTTGCCGTCTTTTGTTCCGCCGCAAGGTCCGTTAACAAGACTCTTAGAACAAGCGGTGATCGGGCAGATGCCTCCTGTAAGATTCAGGAAACACTCTCCACACTGTCCACAGTCAACTTCCAGAGGAGTAACTCCCTGGAAACCTGGCAGCTGGATGGTATCGCATGCTGCGCATACCTTTTTGTCTTCCAGAAACTCTGCTACAGTCTGTACGCCAACACCACAGGAGAATACCAGCACCATATCTGCTGCTTCGATCTCTGCCATATGGCCCTTCAGGCGCACTTTCATATTATCCGGATTACAGATATAATCTGTAGTAAAAATTCCGGTCACTTTTCCTTCAGCAGCCATCTCCTTCTGGAGCTCTCTTGCTTCTTTTTCAGGAAAACTGATTTCCTTGCATCCATGGCAGTTGATAATGAAGACTTTTCCATCCACCAGCGATGCAATGGTTTCTTTATCTTTTAACTGAGTAATTAACATTTTTTCTTCAACTCCATTACCATATTTTTGCCAACACCAATCTTGGATACCAGCGGAATCTTAGAAGAGCAGATGTACTCACAGCAACGGCACTGGAAACAATCCATAATGTTGTTCTCCAGCAGAGCCTGAGCATTGCCTTCATCAGCATATTTTGCGAAGTTCATTGGAACCAGCTCCATTGGACAGACATCTGCACAACGTCCACACTTGATACACTCAACTGTCTCAGTATGGTCTGTCTCAATAGCGATGATACCGTTGGAACCTTTGATGATCGGAACTTCTGTATCTTTAAGCTGAGCACCCATCATAGGTCCGCCCATCTTGATTGTTACATCTTCACCTGTTGTGCCGCCACAGTAGTCGATGATATCCTGTACGTTTGTACCAATCTTAACGATATAGTTGCCAGGATTTTTCATTCTCTCGCCTGTTACAGAAACAACACGCTCTACCAGAGGCATACCTTTCTGAATTGCATCAGAGATAGCTTTTGCTGTAGAAACGTTGCTGACAACAGCGCCTACATCTGCAGGAAGTTTTCCACTTGGTACTGCTCTCTTCAGAACTTTCTTAATGAGCATCTTCTCAGCACCCTGTGGGTATTTTGTCTTAGCAACACAAACTTCGATGTTCTCGCAGTCAGCAACTTTTGCTTTTACAAGTTCAACTGCGTCTGGTTTGTTATCCTCGATCACGATTACACCCTTAGGTGCATCAACTGCTTTCATGATCGCTTTCAGACCATAGATTACATCATCTGCAAACTCAAGAAGAACACGATGGTCTGCTGTAAGGATTGGCTCACACTCACAGCCGTTCAGAAGAACTGCATCGATTGGTTTTCCAGGTTTCAGTTTTACGTATGTTGGGAATCCGGCACCACCCATACCGGTGATACCTTTCTCACGTACGATATCTACGATCTCATCTACAGTAAGCTCGTCCAGAGGTTTGTTAGGCTGAACGGACTCATGCAGTGTATTCTGTCCATCGGATTTGATCACGATAGACTGAACGCCAGGTCCTTTGTTCGGATGTGTATGTGGTCCGATCTCAACTACTGTACCGCTTACACTTGAATGTACGTTACAGCTGATAAAGGAAGGAGCCTCTGCGATTTTCTGACCAACTTTAACTGTATCGCCAACCTCAACTACAGGAGTTGCAGGTGCGCCAACATGCATAGAAAGAGGAATGATCACTGTCTCTGGCTCCGGGAAAGTCTTCAGAGAGATGTGCTCAGAATACTCTTTGCGCTCGCATGGATGTACGCCGCCGTAATAGCCGTCGAAACGTCCTTCACGGATAGCTGCTACATATTCTTTGATCTCTTTTACGCCTGCTTTGGAATAGTCACGAACCTGAACAGGCTGTGCACGGAACTCATCCAGTCTGCCCTGTTTGTCAAGACGTGCATTGATCTTCTCCCATGCACAATCTTTCTTAGGATCGATCTCACATTTTCCATTCTTTGCACCGCCACACTGTCCGTTGATCAGGCTCTTAGAGCAGTCAACGATCGGGCAGATGCCACCGGTCATATTCAGATAACACTGTGCACAAGCACCACATGTTTTCTGAGTCAGTGCCATTCCATGATGGCCAATATAATTCAGGGAATTGGTTGCAGTAAATACCGGTTTATCTTCAATATCCGCAACTGTCTGCACACCGAGACCACAGGAGATAACGATAACATTCTCAGTTCCTTCCGGAATGATTCCTGCTAATTTTTTCTCTGTCTGAACGCTGTTGCAAAGGAAATCAACTTTTTTTGTACCTGTAATGGTTTTTCCTTCTGCAAGTTTCACAAACTCGTCCAGATCCGGCTCTTCGATGGTATCAAATTCCTTGAAGCACTTGTTACAAGCAACTACGAACAGGTTATCTTTTCCCTCTAATAACGCTGCTAACTCGTCGTTACTTTTCAACACATACTTGGTATAATTCACCCACTATCACCTACCTATACATTTTGCTTATCCTAAAGCTTCCGATGTGATCACTGTACCTTCTTCGGTTTCCCGGTTCCGCCACAAGACACAGTACCACCAAACTCTATGCAGTAATTATTATAGCATAATCCTTTTTAAACTGTCCAGTATTGCGGAATAATTCAGAAGAATTTGTCCTTATTTTTCAACAATATTCTCCATTATTCTGTAATAGAAATTTCAATTCTAATTATTCTCATTGTTTTCGTGATATTTTCGTGAAACCACGAAACCTTTCATACGTACATAATTATTTTGACAAAAAAATCCGTGAGAAGAACAGCTTCAGCTTCTTTTTGCCTGTCTGTCTCTTCTCACGGAAGATATTCTTGATCTGCCAAAGCGGATCATCGCATAATGCTCCGCTTCAGTCTTCTGTTGTTTTTCAGAATCAGCCTGCTACCAGGTCCTCTGTAGGAGCCGGTCCGACAACCTGATCTTCGGAATAATATACAACTACAGGATATCCGATCTCCATGTAGTTAAAGATCTGCTCCATCGGAGCATCCGGAATATTTACACATCCGTGGCTTCCGTTGGAGATATAGAATCCCGGAATCTCATAGTAGGAAGGATCCTGCCAGCTTGCATCGTGAAGACCAACCTGATCATTGAATGGCATCCACCAGGTAGACCATGCATTCGGGAATGTGGTGAAGTTCCAGTCCATCTTCTTTCCATCGATCGCCCAGCAGCTTCCGGATGGTGTGGAGTAACCTTTCTCATCACATCCTGTGATAATAGGTGTACTTGTGATCAGCTGACCGTCCCAGTAGAGCCACAGTGTCTGTGTGGAAATACAGATCTCTACATAGCTCTTACCGATTGTATTACCGGTTCTGTCCAGTCCTGTATACAGATATACCGGCTCAGTTACTACGGTCTGTGCTTCAATAATGAAATTGATGAGCTGATCAGTGGTAGCCTCCTGATCGATACAGTAACCATAATCACCGCCGCCTGCCAGAGTGATCGTTCTTCCGTAGGAAGTGGTGAAATCTTTCTCAAGGCCAAAGGTATCTGTTTCGTAAGCCATATTTCTTACCCAGTCAGCTACTTTTTCTCTGTCAACAATGATAGAACCGTCTTCTGCTGTAGAAACCCAGCCTGCCATCTCTTCACGATCCACATGGTACTGTTTTTCCACAAAATCATAGGTTATGTCGGCTTTTGTCATTGCATTCATCTGATCGACCTTTGCAAGCAGTTCCGGATTATCTTTCCTAACCTGTGGCTGGATATAAAGTCCTGCTTCATCCAGATCATATGCAGGCACATTATTCATAATCACATCTTTGATGGCATTCTCTACGTCCAGTGTATAGATCAGGCTTCCCTCAACCTCTGGCTTAACCACAAACTCACCGTTCTCAAGAACCGGTTTTGCATCTTCCGGCTGAACCACGTTCTCAGGTTTAAAGCACTGGAAGGCATCTACCAGATCTACCATCTTATCTTCTGAATAGGTAAATGCATGCTCAAACTCATAACTCTTATTTCCCATGAGTTTGAAGATCCACATATTATGACTCTGATTTTCCATCAGCTGGTCTACTTCTCCACCGTCTGTGTAGAGGAAATCCATATCCTTTCCCTTCAGGGTATCCTCTAAATCTCCACGCTCTGAAACTACCAGCTTATAATTATCCAGTTCGAACTGGATCTCTTCTTTTGCCATATCCACTGTCATATTGGAACAATCGATTCCATTGATCGTGGTTCCTGCAAGAAAATGGTCTTTATAAAAATTGCGTCCTACAAAATAGACTGCTCCAAGTGCGACGATTGCTGTGCCACCTACAGCAAGTCCAATGATTGCACCCTTCTTCATATATACTCTCCTCCGGAAGATATTTATTTCTTAAACCTTCAGCAGAATTCTGCTTCAGGATCAGTGTTTTCTCAGTTCTTCTACGCTTTCCCAAATACCTGGAAGTTCTTCTTCCATCATATCCTGCCAGTCATCCTCATATTCAGAGATACAGGATTCTTCATCCGCAAGGATACGTTTTACATATCCGTCCAGCGAAGCAAAATCTCTCTCATAACAATGATAGGAATTGGCTCTGTGTGTATATGGTCCCATCGGAAGTCCCAACGCATCCGCCACACGCTTCTGCAGCATGATCAGTGCAAACATGTTCATAAAAGATGCCTTGCAGGCATCGTTGCTGCGGAACAGTACCTTGCACTCCAGTTTTCCCTGTCTTACAAAATACTGGATGTGCTGCAGGCATGCAGGATCATCAGATGAGACATCTTCTGCATTTCTCACAAGAATAACTGCACGGCGGGAGGATGGATTTCTTTTCAGATCATCGATCACAAACTGGATCTGATCGATCGTCTCTCCGGCCTGATTTTTCATGGCTGCCATACGGTTGTGATAGGTATAAACCCAGTTTCCTTTTTCAATCTCAAAGTCCAGGATTCCGTCCAGCATCTCCATGATGTACTGCTGCAGTTCTCTGGGCCCTCCGATGAAGCACTTACTGATCATCGGTTCAGCCAGGGGTTCCATGATCTCAATGGTCATGGACGAGTCCAGACATGTCGTATTCCAGTCCGCACAATCCACCACTTCACCCTTCTCCTTCAATTTCAGAAGAGCCTGGTGATAGGCTTTCGGCAATGTTTTTTCTGTAACTAAAATCTCTGACATGGCTGTCGTTCTCCTTTAATTCTTGATAAAAGGGCAGAATACCCCATATAAAAGAAGTATAACACTTCTTTCCAAAAGAAAAAAGAACAAAAATCCGAAACTATCGGAACTTTTTTGTTCTTTTTCTGTACACGCTGTTAATTTTTCAACAAGAATAGTATTTTTACTGATTCAGGATCGCGATGGAACGCTGAAGAATACCTTTCATTGCTGCAATGCAGATGCCGTAATTTGTAAACGGAACCCCCTGATCGCAGGCACATTTCATACGATACTTTACTTCTCTCTCATTCAGCATACAGCCGCCGCAGTGGATCACGAGAGCATACTCGCTCAGGTCTTCCGGAAATCCCTTGCCGGAGCTGGTCTCGATGATCAGATCTTTTCCGCTGTGTTTTTTCAGCCAGTTCGGAAGCTTCACAGTTCCGATATCGCCGCACTGTCTGTGGTGGGTACATCCCTCGCTGATGAGGATCTTATCTCCATCCTTCAGATTTTCAATGGCAGCCACACCTTTCACCGCCACATCCAGAAATCCTTTATATCTTGCCATCAGAATGGAAAATGAAGTCAGCGGGATATCTTCCGGCACATCCTTTGCAACTCTTTCAAAAGCCTGGCTGTCTGTAATGACCATTGCCGGCTTTCTGCTAAGGGAAGCCAGCGCCTCTTTTACCTTATCTTCCTTGATTCCGAATACCAGTCCGTCTCCGTCCAGTACGTCACGGATCATCATCTGCTGAGGCAGGATCATTCTTCCCTTTGGCGCTGCGGAATCAATCGGCATAACCAGCAGGATCACATCATCCGGCTGCATCAGGTCTCTGACCAGGACCTGCTTGCTTTCCTGGAGTTTTCCTGCCTTTGCCATGAGATCTTTCAGCTCATAAATATTGGTACCTTCTGTGGCAGAGACATAGATCTCATTCTCTGCAGCTTCAGGAACCGACTCCAGAATATCTGCTTTATTCCATGCAACGATCCATGGGATTTCTTTTGCCTTAAAGAGCTCCAGCAGTTCTTTTTCAGTTTCCTTCAGTCCTTCCTGCACGTCCACGATCAGGACAGCCAGATCCACACGGTTCAGGGTCTGTTTTGTCTTTTTCACACGGAGTGCTCCCAGTTCTCCTTCATCGTCAAAACCCGGAGTATCAATCACAACGACCGGACCTAAAGGCAGCAGCTCCATAGCTTTTGATACCGGATCTGTTGTGGTTCCTTTTGTATCAGAAACAACGGCGAGATCCTGTCCGGTGACAGCATTGACCACGCTGGATTTACCGGCGTTTCTGCGGCCAAAAAAGCCGATATGTATTCTTTCACTTGAAGGGGTAGCATTCAATGACATATGGTTTCTCCTTCTCTTTCCTTTTCTGTTATTATATCGTAAAAGCGAAGGCGGTGGGACTTTGCCCCGCTGTACTTTGCATTAGAATCATACAAAATCTTTACTGCTTCCGTAAAGAAGTTAAGAAGGCATCCATAGTCTGCATCCTTCTACGGAAACAGCGGCCTGAGAAGGCCTGATGAGGAAGCTCCCGAAATTCCGCCTCTTCCGGACAGATTGGACGATACAGCGGATCTGCAATGATACTCATGGCCTGTTTCAGAGCTGTCTCTGCCTCCTCTTCTCCATCGGTCCGGATATCCAGCATTCCGGTCAGTCTCTCATCTGCCTCCACCGGACACACAACCAGGGTGATCATGCCGGTCTCTCTGGTAATGGCAGCTGCCAGCGAACCCATCGTCACCGGTTCTCCCACAAGATGGATCCTTGCTCCGCAGCTGCAGGCTCCTCTTTTGAGATACGCGACCTGACTTACTCCGGACTCTTCCGTCTGCTTCACCGCTTTCAGAAGATCTTTGGCAAATGCTCCTACCGGACAGCCTGCCACCCATGGAATCCCATAAGTTTTCTCCATATATTCAGCCAATGGAAGTCCTACGGAAGACACCACTACATTCACAGATGCATCCACTGCCTTCTGTAACTGTTCCAGGCTGTCTTCCATAGCCCAGCAGGATTGGATCTTATATCCACCGTCTTCTGCCCATTTTCTTAAGTTTTCCACAGAACCATCTGCCGCAAACTCCAGAGGAGTTACCCCTAACAGATTGAGGATTCCCTTTTCTCTGCGTGGTTCTCTTGTTTTATCCAGCAGACACTCCGCAGCTTTCAGCATAGCTGCCCCTGCTCCGAATACATAATCATGCATGCCGTTGGCCGGCACATAAAAGGCCGGGATTCCGGTATCTGCCGTAAGGATTCTGGCAATTGCCGGGAAATCCGTTCCGTTCATATAAGGGATGGGACTGCTGCAAAGAGCAATAAACTTCGGATGGAGCTCTTCTGCGGCTTCCTCGATCTCCCGGATCAGTTTTTCATCATCTCCCATAATGGCATCGGTATTGGACAATCCGGAAATAAAGATCAGACTGTCCATGTCATACCATCTTGTCTCATCATGGGTGTTATAGGTGGAATTACAGCCGGAAGGATCATGGATCACAACCATGCCGCCCATCTCAAAAAGTGCTGATGCAACGCCTGAAACATCGCCTGTATACACAGGAATTATTCTGTAAGATCGATTCATACGCAGCTTTCGCAACCCAGTCCTTTCCGTGGAACAAGATCCCTTGTGTCCTTCTCCTCGAACCAGGCCTCTACCATAAGAGCAGCCAGCCGTCGGATTCCGTCAAAGCCATACAGGTCTCCGCCTTCCACTATATTTACAAAATGCTCCGTCGCGCCAAACCATGCCGCCTGGGGACCGATCGCCAGGAGCTTCTCCTTACAGCCTCTCGGATGGACGCGATTCATCGGCTGGATGGTAGAGCACAGCAGCAGGTCAGGAGCATATTCCTGCAGCCACTTATATTCTTTCTCTTCCTCAGCGCTGACAGCGTTCAGGAATACCTTTTCCACACGGAAGCCATGGATCAGCAGAAGACGTGCCAGCCCCAGTGGTCTTGGATGGACCACATAATCAATCCAGACAGGGGCATCCCCGATGATCTGCTTTGCCTTTTTCATGGCCAGCTCACAGGCTGTCGTCTCTCCGATGAACCATTTTTCCCGTTTCATATCCGGATATTCGGTAGATGGACAGATCCAGTCCATCAGCTTCTCCTGCTGTTTCCGGATCTCATGATAGGAAAAGCTCATCGGCAGATACATGCCCTCTTTCTGCAGCCGCTCTGCAGTCAGCTGAACCGGCAGCTTACTGTTTGGAACCACGCCCAGGAAAAGGTCTGCCTGACCAAGTTTCTTATATTCTTCGTAGGTTTCTGTATCTGTCATCTGAACGAAATCGATGCCGGCTTCATCCAGGATTCTCTTCAGGTCATTGCTCTCTGCAAGCGACACATTGGAGCCGATCAGTGCTGCTTTCTTTTTGCTCTCAGGCTGTTCATTCAGAGTCTTCTCTGCCGGACATGAATCGTCAGCATCCCCACATTTCTCATCCTTCAACACCCTGTACATAGCGATGCGCAGCTTCTGATCCGGAGTCAGTCCTTCTTTCTGCATGATCGGATCCATCCAGCCCCGGATAAAATCAATGTCCGGGAATTCCGATTCCAGCTCCCTGTAGATGCGATTGATATCACATCCCAGAAAATGATGGGTACACACAGTAAAGAGACAGACTGCCGGAGGTCTCTTCGGCAGTTTCCGGATCACATCTGCCACTCCTTCGATGGTGATCTCCTCCACAGTGCCCTCAATCAGATCCTCTTCCTTCAGGATCACAAAGGAAAAGCGCTCTTCCCGGTTCATCTCTGCTGCTGTCAGTACAACACCTCTCATGCAGTTGATGGCACAGACATAGATCTGCTGACACTCTGGGACATTCATTCCGATGTGTACAATATTCCAGGT
>JAKSRN010000520.1 GCA_024403585.1 Lachnospiraceae bacterium
AGAACCAGGATCTTCTCTGAAAGGAAGATTGCCTCCTCTACATCATGAGTGATGAAGAGAATGGTTTTATCCAGGGTATCCCACTGTTCTCTCAGCCACTCCTGCAGGCTGATCCTTGTGATGGAATCCAGTGCGCTGAAGGGCTCATCCAGAAGCAGCAGGTTGGATCCGGCACAAAGGGTTCTTGCAAAGCTGACCCTCTGTCTCATTCCGCCGGACAGCTCTCTTGGGTATGCTTTCGCCCAGTCAGTTAAACCAACGCGAGCCAGCATCTCTGCTGCAGTTTTTTTCTGTACATCTTTTGGAACCTTCTGGACCTGCATGGGAAGCATGACATTTTTTTCTACATTTCTCCATGGGAACAGAAGATCCTGCTGCGGCATGTAGCTGGTGTAATGGGAGAGTTTTTGGATATCAGTTCCATTCACTGTAATCCTTCCATTCTGAATGGTTTCCAGGGAATTCAAAAGTCGAAATAATGTTGACTTACCACTGCCGCTGGCTCCGATGATACTCACAAAGCTTCCTGCTTCTACAGTGAAGGACAGGTCTTTCATGATCGGACCCTCGGCTCCCGGATATGTAAATGAAACGTTTTGAAACTCCAGCATAATTACCTCCGCAGCTCCCAGGACATATCCCAGAAACCGCCTTCATAACGGCTGCATCGCTGTCCGATCTCAATGAGTCGGGCAATCTGGCTTTCGCCATAGTCGGCTGCAGCGCGGTCAGTTAACTCCATTAATGCAGTATTCGCCTCATGGTAGCCAGGGTCTGCATAGCCCTGTATCCATTCGCCGTAGAATGGGTGATCTGCGCAGGATGGATCTGCTTTCACCATGGCGCAGGCGATGTCTTCGTAGCTCACTGCGCATGGCAGGATGGCTGCACACACTTCTGCCGGACCGCCTTCGTAGGCGATTCGCAGCATGTAGCTGGTGTAGCTCAAGTTGTCCTGAGACATGACTGCTGCCTCGGCATCTTCGATGCGGATGCCCAGGCGCTGCATGTAGGCCTTGTGGATCTTCAGCTCTCCGTTCATGATCTGATCCACATACGCAGAAAAGGCCTTCATCACAACAGGATCAGTCGCTTTTGCTGCCCCGATGGAGAAGACCTTTGCATATTCCAGTAGATACAGGTAATCCTGAATCATAAAATACTCAAATTTCTCTTTGGACAGCGTTCCGTCTGCGATTCCTTTTACAAAAGGATGAACATGGAAATCTTCCCAGATTTCTCGGCTGCCCGCCAGTATTCGTTCGGAAGGTGTATTACTCATGGGCATACTCCTCCCTTCTATTTACTGCGGCGCCTTCATATTCATGGATTGAAATGATCACAGACGGAGGAATGGTCGTATTTTTCATAACATTCTCCCTCTCGTTTGCTTTTGTTATGCGGCAGAAGGTGGTGCCCCC
>JAKSRN010000521.1 GCA_024403585.1 Lachnospiraceae bacterium
GCTTTTGCTTCTTCGAGGGATTTGTTCTCTACTGTTATTGCATAGATAGCATTGCAGAACTTCACCGCTTCCGGAAGGGCTTTCTGGTGAATATTTCTGCCGGTTGCATTTCCTGATGCTCCGCCGATGTGAATCTGGTTGTAGAGTTCTTCAAGGAACTTCTCTTCAGATGTTGCTGAGCCTCCGGCACAGACGAGCTTTGTTCTGCCGGCTGCCTTTACTGCTTCCTGTAAAAGTGCTGCATCAGACTTTCCGTCCTTCTTCGGAGCGTTTACTTTAACAAAGTCAGAGCCTAAACATAATGCAGCGCCCGCGGCACCTGCGATTAAGTGCGGGTCCTTCTCGTCTTTTACTGCCTTTCCTCTCGGATAAATCCAGAGAACAGTAACCATTCCGTGGAAGTGGGCATCGTTGATGAGTTCTGCAGCTTCTGTGAGCATCTCTGCTTCGTTTTCGCTTCCGAGATAGATGGTATATCCGATTGCCGGGATTTTGATGTTATAATCCTCTGCAATTTCTGCAACCTGTGCGACGTTCCAGAGCTGACGCGACGTCGGGTCTTTCTGGGAAACGCCTACAAGATGCGTCTTGGAGTTCATCTTCACAAGGTAGGGGATATCCGGATAATCCATTGCATAACGGCTTAAAAGTCCAAGCTGAACTGCAAGAACGCCGACTTTGCCCTGAGATGCAATTCTGAAAAGGTGTTCAGGATCTGCATCGTCTGCCGGAATATCTGCTCCGCAGAAGTCATCGTTTAAGTGTTCCATCTTCTGATCTCCTGCGAAAAGCATCAGACGTCCGGAACCTTTGGTAATCAGATTATAGTTTTCGATGTACTTCTCACGCATATCTGCAGGTACATCAAGCGGTACTTTCACATCAGTCATAGATATCTATATGTTTGGTTTTTAAACCTAAATAGGTTGTTGAATCAGGTCTCCGTTCCTTCGTTTTTTTCATAGAGAGCAGCGACTGCGCGTCTCACGTCCTCTTCGGAGATGTCGGTATCAAATATCGTGTATCTGTCCTTTCTGAACTCTTTTGCAGAAAGCACGGCGGCTACGGTTTCTTCATCAGAAAGACCAAGTTCTTTCGGCGTCGTAGGCGCCCCAATCGCTGATAAGGCGTCGCGAATCTTCTGCCAGTTTCCGCCGTGCAGATACATACTGATAATTGCCCCAAGTCCACAGGCTTCTCCGTGTAAGATTTTTCCTGCTTTATCCCGCTCAAGAACGTGTGCAAACTTGTGTTCGCCGCCGGATGCCGGGCGCGATGAACCTGCAATACTCATTGCAACGCCTGATGCGAACAACGCCTTCATCACCGTCCATGCCGCCTTCTCATCAAAGTTTTTGATGCTGTCTGCGTTTTCGACCATGAGTTCAGCTGCAATCATTGAAAGCGTCAT
>JAKSRN010000522.1 GCA_024403585.1 Lachnospiraceae bacterium
TAGAATCCCTTGCAGGAATCCAGTTTCACCTTAACCAGCTTTCCGATCATGGATGCATCTCCCGGGAAATGCACAAGGATGTTATTGTCCATACGACCTGTCACAAGACTTGCATCCTGCTCATTGATTGTCTCCACAAGTACTTCCTTGACCTGTCCTTCAAAACGAGCACTTCTCTCACGAGCCTTCTGCTGTACAAGAGCAAGAAGACGATCAAAGCGGTCTTTTACCACATCCTCCGGAACCTGATTGTCCATGGAGGCAGCAGGTGTACCTGTACGTTTGGAATAGATAAAGGTAAATGCTGAATCATAGCCTACCTTCTCTACCACATCCATAGTCTCAAGGAAATCTTCCTCTGTTTCACCAGGGAATCCAACAATAATATCCGTAGTCAGAGAGATATCAGGAACAGCAGTTTTGATCTTATCAACCAGTGCAAGATACTGCTCTTTATCATAGTGACGGTTCATGATCTTCAGGATACGGCTGCTTCCTGACTGAACAGGAAGATGAAGATGACGACAGATCTTAGGATATTTTGCCATTACCTCGATCAGCTCATCAGAAAGATCCTTCGGATGAGAGGTCATGAAACGAACTCTCTGAAGACCCGGAATATGAACGATCTGCTCCAGCAATGCTGCAAATGTCATCGGAGTCTCCAGATTCTTTCCATAGGAGTTTACATTCTGACCAAGAAGCATAACTTCTACTACACCATCAGCTACCAGATTGCAGATCTCACTGATGATCTCCTCCGGTTTTCTGCTTCTCTCACGTCCTCTTACATAAGGTACGATACAGTAGCTGCAGAAGTTGTTGCAGCCGAACATGATATTGACACCGGATTTAAAGCTATATTTACGGTCGACCGGCAGGTTTTCAACGATCAGGTCTGTATTCTGCATAAGATCAATAACCATCTCATCCTCATTGAGTGCTTTGAATACAAGCTCAGCCAGCTTATAGATATTGTGGGTTCCGAAGATCAGGTCTACGTGTTTGTATTTTTTACGGATGGTGTCCACAACATGTGGCTCCTGCATCATACAACCACAGAGAGCGATCATTGTCTCAGGTTTTTTACGTTTCAGAGATTTCAGACTTCCCAGTCTTCCGTATACACGTACATTAGCATTCTCACGAACGGTACAGGTGTTGTAGATCAGAAAATCTGCATCCTCTGTTTCTACACACTGGTAGCCAATGGTCTCAAGAATACCTTTGAGCTTCTCGGAATCTCTGGCATTCATCTGGCAGCCGAATGTTGTGACACAGCAGGTCAGGGGACGTCCAAGTTTTTCAGAACGTTCTGCAACGATCTTTTTAGCCAGATTCATAAAATAATACTGCCTTGCAGGTTCCTCTTCAGGAATCTCCGGCATCATAAGGTTTTCAATATTT
>JAKSRN010000523.1 GCA_024403585.1 Lachnospiraceae bacterium
GGTACCATCTCTGCCGGGGTCTCACCAAGGATCACAGAAATCTGCATCGGAAGGTATTCGCCCTCATTGGAACGGCAGACGGTGATGGTTACAGTATCGCCGCTGTTGCAAAGGCTTAAAGCGGATTTTAATTCGCTGAAAGTGGTAATGGTCTGGCCGTTGAATTCTGTGATCACATCACCGGATTTTAATCCGTATGCAGCAGCCGGACTGTTGTCTTCAACGGATACGATGCTTACTCCGATTGGAAGACCGTACATAGCAGAAGCTTCCTCAGAAACATCAGAGCATTTGATGCCGAGATATCCGCCGGAAGCGGCCTCGGTATTGTTGCTGATCGGTTCTCCGTCCATAAGTGCTTTCAGGATTGGCAGTGCTTTGGCTGTTGGGATCGCAAAGCCCATGTTGTCAACGGATGCCTGTCCGGAAGCAGAAGAACTCTTTGCTTCGTTGATGGCAATCAGTTCTCCATTCATATTGAAGAGACCGCCGCCGCTGTTTCCTGCATTGATGGAAGCATCTGTCTGGATCAGACCGGTGGATTCCATGGTTCCGCCTTCCTCATCTGACAGGGAAAGATTTCTGTTAAATGCACTGATGATACCGCTGGTGACAGACTGGCCGTAGCCCAGTGCATTGCCGATAGCTACAACCTGCTCACCAAGCTCCAGAGCATCGGAATCACCGATGGAAGCAACTGCGATCTGATTAAGAGTTTCCTGCGGGATGTCTGCGATCTTTACAGCTACAATAGCAAGATCTGTAGAAGGATCTGTTCCTTTTACTTCTGCACTGACAGCTGCTTCGTCTACAAATCCTACAGACAGGGTGGTTGCACCTGCAACTACATGATTGTTGGTTGCGATCAGGAGTTCTTCCTCATTCTGACCGATGATCACACCTGTACCGCAGGATTTCACTTCCTGCTCATACGCGGTTCCGGATGAATGATTTCCGGATGAGTAGCCCCAGTTGCCACCGAATAATCCGCCTGCATTTCCGAAGAGATCTCCAAGGCCCGGCATACCGTTATGACCAAAATAATCATACATGTCTTCCATCACTTCTACAGAAGTGCAGGAGATCGTAACCAGGGAAGGAAGAGCCTTGGCAGCTACATCTGCAACGCTTCCCGCCTGAGTAGTGTCTGTAACATTGATACCGTTAGAGCTGGATGCATTAAGCAGTGTCGGTGAGGAATCTCCCGAAGCGTTTGTCTGGGAGGCACCGATACTCTTTTCATTAGGAAAGACACTGGTAAGGGCTCTGTTGGTGCCGTAAAATACGGCGCCTGCGATCAGACCGAAAGAAAGAGCAGCTGCGGTAATTCTTGCTGCTTTCTTCGGAGCTTTTCCGGAGGTTTTTCTTGCCGGCTGTTTGTATGTCTGCTGGTTGAAATCCATG
>JAKSRN010000524.1 GCA_024403585.1 Lachnospiraceae bacterium
AATACAGATCCAATCTATGGAGTGGAACTGGATCCAGAAACTCTGATGAAAAAAGGAGAACCAGTTGGATTGATCCAGGGAGATCCTTTTTCAAAAGGATTTGAGAGAGTAGGAGAAAACAATAGTACTTTACCGTTAAGCAAAGAAGAATGCCTCGCACGTGCAGAAGGGTACTTAAAGCAAAAAGGATCTTCTCTTGACATGATACCGGAAGCAGTACGCCCGATGCTGCTTGGAATGTTTTCCAATGCGCCATATATAGAAGGTGCCTGGATGGATAAATATAATGGAAAATACTATCTGCAGTATGCATGTCCGGGTACCCAGTATAATACGTACGGAGATGGGGTTTATGTTTCGGATTCACCGTTTGGACCTTTCAAACTTGCGGAGAACAATCCATACTCATACAAGCCGGGCGGGTTCTTTACAGGTGCAGGTCATGGTTCTACCATGGAAGACTTGAATGGAAACATCTGGCATATTTCGACTATGCGCATCAGTATGAACCACATATTTGAACGCCGTGTTGGACTTTGGAAAGCGGGATATGACAAAGACGGAGAACTTTTCTGCAATCAGCGCTATGGTGACTGGCCAATTGCAGTCTGTGAAGAAAAAGAATTACATGGCGAAAGCGATGCAGGTAATGCTATGGATCCATGGGCAGATCCGAAGTGGTATCTGCTGAGTTATCAGAAAAAAGCTACGGCATCCTCTTTCTGTGAGGGCAAAGGTCCGGAACTGATCGTGAATGAAAATAACCGAAACTGGTGGCGTGCTGCGGATCATACTCCACAGTGGGTGGAAGTTGATCTTGGTGAGATTATGGACGTACATGCTGTTCAGATGAACTTTGCAGACGACCATATTGAAATGGATCCGCCTGGAGAAATCCGTGGCTTTGAACAGGCACGTTACATCGAAGAACGTGATCTTCCATGCCGTTATCTTTTAAAAGCTTCTGCAGATGGAGTGAACTATGATACTCTGCTTGATGCCTCTGAACAAACCATAGACCTTTCTCATGACTTCTATGTTTGCGAGGAAGGACATCCATATCGCTATGTACGTCTTGAGATTCTGGAAGTTCCATATGGATTAAATCCATGCATTTCCGGTTTACGTGTATTTGGTATTGGAAACGGTACAAAACCACAGGTACCTGTTTATATGGCTGAACGTATTGGAAAACTGGATATGAAAATTTCTATAGACGAAAGTCAGGACTGGAATGCACAGGGATTCAATATTTTGTGGGGATCTGCACCGGATAAGCTGTATCACAGCTGGCTGACCTATGAAAAAGAACAGGTCATCGGTGCTCTGGTAGCAGGCAGATCTTATTATGTAAGAGTAGATGCTTTTAATGAAAATGGAATCACCGAAGGCCAAGTGCAG
>JAKSRN010000525.1 GCA_024403585.1 Lachnospiraceae bacterium
ATGGCAAATCGATCCGTCATTCCTGAGATGAAATTGATGACAGCTCTCGCATACAGCTCTCTGCTGTCCAGTTTTCCGTAAATTTTTTTATTATCACACTTCAATGCAATGGCACGAAGTCGGTCTTTTCGTCTTGGGATCACCCCATCCAGGCAATATTTGGACAGATGTGATTCAAAGCTTTCCAGAAGAGTCGGGTAATATTTTTCCACCTCTTCAAAATTCTCCCAGAGACTGCCGGTGGCATCCTCCCTGTAAAAGTCCATCAGGAAATTGAAAAGCTCCCGGATGACCAGTCTGGAATAATTCTCAAACGGTTTGAAACGCTTGTTCCTGTAAATATATCTGGTATTGTAATCTTTCACAGAATCAAACATCCGGAGATAGTTATCACTTAATGTTATACCTTTTTCCGGCGTGCTGTTTCTGCAGATATCAGAGATCAGTTCATAGATAATGGTGGTGGTATTCATCACTTCATGATCATTGTGACGAGCCATCTTCAAAAGCTCATCCTGTGCCTTATCATCCAGAAAGCCCAGTCGAATGGCATCCTCTACATCCCTGCCCAGGTAGGCGATCTTGTCAGAGATCTTTACCACACAGCCTTCCCATGTAGCAGGCTGGTACTGGCCTGGAATGGTAAACTCCTGCAGGTCAAACAAATCCTCTCTTGGCCGAAGACCGTTCTCATTCACTTCACCGCAATGAGAGATAATTCCATCACGGACCGCATAGGTCAGATTCAGATTTTTATAGATCCTGTGGCTGTCTTCCAAAAGCTCCACCTCATCCACAAAATGCAGACCGTTCCTCTCATGCCAGAAATTTTCCTTTGGATCTATGTTCTCCCGGATCAGCTCCCGGATCACCATCTCCCCGTGATGGCCGAAAGGTGCATGACCCAGATCGTGTCCCATGGCAATTGCTTTGGTCAGTTCCGTGTTCAGTCCTAACGTCTTGGCAATGGTAGAACTTACGGATTCCACATGGGCTACATGCTCCATCCGGGTACAGATATGATCATTATCCACGTTATAAAACACCTGTGTCTTATGTTTCAGACGTCTGTAGGCATGGGAATGGAGTATACGGGTATAATCCCTGCTGAAAGGGCTTCTTGCATCGTCATTCCTGTTGTAGAGACTTTCTTTTCTGGTGATCATCTGCTCCCAATTCGGATGATCCTGATTCATTGCTTCCTGCGTGAATAATCCCTGTACCATATGGCTCCTCCCCTCTGATCCATACAAGCTGTCTACTACTTTTTCTATCAACCGCTACCTTTTCTTTTATGCTCTGCTTGTAAAGCGGACATGTCTCTCCGCTCCGCTTCATGCTCATGAACACATGGCTGCTCCGCAGCCTTCTCAGATAG
>JAKSRN010000526.1 GCA_024403585.1 Lachnospiraceae bacterium
TAATGTTATAATTTCATTGAAAAGTCAGATTGGAGGCATCCGTATGCTCTATCGAAAAATTGAAGCACTGATTGAAGATCACTTAAAGTCTGATTCCCAGAAAATTCTGCTGGTGGACGGTGCCCGTCAGGTCGGCAAAACCTATATCATCCGACATGTGGGTAAGACTCTGTTCAAAAACTACATTGAAATCAATATGGTTGAGGATTCCATTGGTGCAAGACTGTTTGCAGCTATCCGCTCTGTGGAGGACTTTTATCTTCAGGTCAGCATGATTGCCGGTGACAAAATGGCGAAAAAGGACAATACGCTGATTTTCATTGATGAAATACAGGCCTACCCCCATCTTCTGACACTTCTGAAATTTCTGGCACAGGATAATCAGTTTACCTATATTGCCAGCGGCTCGCTGCTGGGAGTTACTCTCTCGGAGACCACCTCTATCCCCATGGGCAGCATCCGAAAGGTACGGATGTTCCCACTTGATTTTGAGGAATTTCTGTATGCGGGCGGCATGAACAGCATTGTGATCTCCGCCATGCAAAAGAAATTCCAGCGGCTGGAAGCGCTGGATGAAGCAATGCACGGCAAAATCATGGATCTTTTCCGTAAATATCTGCTGGTCGGCGGTCTTCCAGATGCAGTCAACGAATATCTGAGAACCAAAAACATTCAGGCAGTCCGTGAAATTCAAAACGAAATTCATGACTACTACGCAGCGGATGCATCCAAATATGATGGCGAGCGGAAGCTGAAAATCCGTCGTGTGTATGATCTGATTCCCTCCAATATGGAAAACAAGAAGAAACGCGTGGTCGCCCAGAGCATTGAGGAGAAAAAGGGAAAGACCTTTGCAGATTATCAGGATGAATTTGAGTATCTGATCAGTGCGGGTATTGCGCTGGGTGTGCAGGCCATCTCAACGCCAGTATTCCCGCTGATCGAGTCCAGCGGCAAGAACCTGCTGAAGCTTTACCTGAACGATGTTGGCATTCTCACCGGCATTCTCTATGGACACAATATCCGGGCAATTCTGGATGATGAAAGAAGCATTAACCTCGGTTCGGTGTATGAAAGCGTTGTCGCCAGCGAGTTATCTGCCCACGGCCATAAGCTCTATTATTACGATAACCGCAGTAAAGGCGAAGTGGACTACCTGATCGATGACTACGACAGCCTATCAACCGTTCCCATTGAGGTCAAGTCCGGCAAGGATTATACCGTCCACAGTGCGCTCAACAACTTCGTAAAAAACGAAGATTACCACATCAAAAAAGCATTTGTGGTATCCAATGAGAGAACAGTCAAAACAGATGGCAAAATCACTTATCTGCCGATTTATTATGTGATGTTTTTCTGAGTTGGATTTC
>JAKSRN010000527.1 GCA_024403585.1 Lachnospiraceae bacterium
AAAAAACGGGGAAGCAGTGTTAGTCTGCTTCCCCGTTTCTATTAGTGTGCTTTCAGATTTACATATTTTGTCTGCACCTTGGAGTACATGATCCTCTGTGCATTGTAGAGTCCGTAATAACCGGACAGCATGTAGCTTGCGCCGATCGTGATCAGGAAATACGGCATGCCCTCGAATCCGAACATCTCGAAGGCAATCAGCAGTGAGGTGATCGGGCAGTTTGTTACGCCGCAGAAGACGCCAACCATGCCGCAGGCTGCCACCAGCGTGATCGGCATTCCCATGAATGCTGCCGCGAAGCTTCCGAAGGCCGCACCGATGCAGAAGGATGGAACGATCTCGCCACCCTTGAAGCCTGATCCGATGGTCAGGGCAGTGAAGACGATCTTCAGCAGGAAGACATAGAAGGCTGCCTGGGTGTTGTGCTCGAAGATATCAATGATGATCCCCATTCCGGAACCTAAATAATCTCTTGTTCCCAGGATCAGAGTCAGCAGGATGATCAGGGCACCGGATACAAAGATCCGGATATATGGATTCTTCATCTTAGCCTTGAAGAGATGCTCTGTCTGGTGCATCGTGTTGCAGAAGAGAATACTGATTCCTGCCACAAGAGCTCCGAACAACAGGAACAGAAACAGCTTTCCAAGCGTGAACTCCGGAATCTCCAGAATGGTAAATGCTTCCGGGTGCATCCCAAAATGTCTCGCGATGAAGTACGCTGTATAGGAAGCCAGTGTACATGGTACCAGCGCTGAGTAGTGCATGATACCGACGCTGATCACTTCCATTGAGAAGATGGAAGATGCCATCGGTGTTCCAAAGAGGGCTGCGAAGCCGGCACTCATACCGCACATGATATTGATACGTCTGTCATCCGGTGTGAAGTGGAGGAACTTGATACTGCAAAGAAAATCGGTAATGCTTCCTCCAAGCTGGATGGCTGCACCCTCACGTCCGGAGGATCCTCCGCAAAGGTGGGTCAGGACTGTGGTGATGAAGATCAAAGGAGCCATCTTATGGGATACTTCTGTAGAAGAATGGATGGAAGCGATGACCATATTGGTGCCGGTATCCTTATTATTCTTGGTAATACGATAGAGAAATACGATCAGCAGACCAGCCACAGGCAGCAGGTACATGATCCAGGGATTGGCATCGCGGAAACTGTTTACAAAACGTAATGCATGATAAAAGAGCGTTGCGATGATTCCCACGATGGAGCCGGTGATCAGTCCCATGGTGATCCATTTAATAAGGGCAACAAGGTTGTGCGAGCCTTTTTTTGTGACCTGAGTTACATCTGTAGCGATCGTGTCTACAACATGCCCCAGGGGTGTGTCATTCTTTTGTGTGTTTGGCATTGTT
>JAKSRN010000528.1 GCA_024403585.1 Lachnospiraceae bacterium
ACCATGGACGAGGATTACTATGTTCTGACGCTGGCAGCGATTGCGCTGGAGCTGCGGAAAGAGAATCTGACGGAGGCAGATGTGTTTATCGCTGCCGGTCTGCCTTTGACTTGGGTATCCGGACAAAAGGCTGCCTACCGGGAGTACCTGCTGCAAAAGCAGGAGGTGACCTTCACCTTTATGCAGGAAGCCTACCACATCCACATTGTTGGTGCAGAAGTATTTCCGCAGGGCTTTTCCGCCATTGCGGAGAACGCAGCCGATCTGAAGGGTATCACCCTGCTGTGCGATATCGGCAACGGCACTATGAATCTGCTGTATCTTCAAAACGGGTTTGCAGATCCCCAGCGGATGTACACAGAAAAGCTGGGAACCCGGCAGTGTGTGGATGCAGTGAAGGAGGCCTTCATGAATCGGTATCAGATCGATATCGATGAAAGCATCATTCAGGATTTCCTGATTCACGGCGAAGCGGATATTTCCAAGGAATATCTGCGGGTCATGAAGAACGCAGCCACCGACTATGTGAATGCCATCTTCCACAGGCTGGCGGCCCATGATTACAATCCGGCACTCATGCGGCTGTATGTGGTGGGCGGTGGAGGCTGTCTGATCCGCAACTTTGGAAAGGTGGATGAAAAGCGGATGACCATCAACACGGATATCTGCGCCACGGCAAAGGGCTATGAATATCTGGCTGAACGGATTCTGGCAAGAGGAGGTGAAAAGAAATGAGTATTCACAATATTAAAGTCCGGCTGAATCTGGACAAGGAGGCTGATGCAAGAGCATATCAGATTCTCTGCAACAGCGAAAAATCCATGAGTAAATTTGTGATAGCCGCCGTCAATGCTTACGGCGGCTATCTTTCTGCCCAGGAGGAAAAGGAGCAGTTCCTTTTCGCTGTGAATGATTCCCTCCGCAAGACCTTGCAGGAAATGTTTGGTGCCGCGATTCTGGGAACGCCGACTCTGAAAAATCCGAATGCGATTCCGATTCCCGGCTCCAAGCAGCAGGAGCAGAGCGGCGAAATGGCGGATGATTTCCTGAAAAACTTCCTTTGATGGCAATTTCACGCTTATTTTACCAGCAGTTTTGAAAAAATGCTGTCGAAATGGCCTGCTTTGTGTGGGCACTTGCTGCTTTAGGAGAATCTGAACCGACACCACTGGTGTCAAAATCCGCTGCTTTTTGACAGCAGCCGCAGATAATTGCCGGCATTTTCGGCAATACCCGGAAGGAACAATTTCCTTCCGGGAACGGGAGTTCCGGAGCGAACGGACTGACGATGTCCTAAGGGATAACGAGCATCTGATTTTGACGCACAAAATCACACATCCATGCCGCATTGGGCATGGACTTC
>JAKSRN010000529.1 GCA_024403585.1 Lachnospiraceae bacterium
CATACACCTCAAAAGAGATTCTTTCCATCTCCTCTGAAATTGCGCGCAGACTGATTTCATTCGGGGTAGAAAAAGGAGACCGTGTGATGCTTTACATGAACAGCACGCCGGAATATCTTTTCTCCTACTTTGCGGTCTGGAGACTTGGTGCGGTTGCTGTTCCTACAAACCGTGTTTACACGGCAAGCGAACTCTCATACATGAGAGAAAACTCAGGTGCGAAGGTAATCATCACAGATGCTGACGGGGCAAAAACCGCAGCAGATCTTTCCTGCGCGGTGTATGTGCCGGAAAATATCGAATCATTCCGCACGGCAGATATTATTCCGCCTGAAAAAACCGAGTTTTCCGATGTCTGTCAGCTTCAGTACACGTCAGGTACGACGGGAAAACCGAAAGGTGCGATGCTGACGCACGGAAACTGGTTTACTGCTATCCATAATGAGTGTGATGTTTTGATGATACGGCAGGATGATGTCTATCTGGGCATTTATCCGATGGGGCATGTCGGTCTTTCATGGGGCGTTGCAGCCCTTCGCGCCGGCGCACTTTTCATTATGATGGAACGCTACAATCCGGAAGACTATCTTTCTTTGTGTAAAGAGCACAAAGTAACCGTGCTTGCCGGAATGCCTCCGGTGATTCATTATCTTTCGGAAGCGCCTGCAGAAACTGAAGATGCGGTAAAGACAGTCCGCGAGATTATTTCCGGCGGCGGTCCGCTGCATAATGAAATCTGGAAAAAGTTCCATTGCCGCTACAATATCCCTGTGGTAAATGCGTACGGATTGTCTGAAACAGTTGTTATTGGAACAGGCACAACAATTCGTCCGGAAGATTATGCGACCGCTGATAAATTCCAGAGTGTCGGGCATCCTGTCTGTTTCTCGGAAGTAAAAATTGTAGATGAGGCTGACTCTTCTAAAGAGATGCCGCAGGGTGTCGCAGGCGAGATTGCGCTTCGCGGACCTGCGGTTGCTGTCGGCTACTGGAATATGCCTGAAGAGACAAAAGCAGCATTTCTTGATGACGGATGGTTTTTAACCGGAGATGTCGGCTATCTTGACGAGGATAACAGACTCTGTATTACTGACCGTAAAAAAGACATGATTGTAATGTCAGGGTGGAAGATTTATCCGACCGAGGTCGAAGATGCCCTTATGAGATTTGAAGGCGTAAAAGACCTTGCCGTCTTTGGTCTTCCTCATGAACATCGCGGAGAAATTCCGGCTGCAGCGGTTGTCTGGAAGGAGGATTTTAGTGCAGCTGATGAAGAGTCTCTGATTACTTTTGCAAAAGAACATCTGGCAGGGTATAAAGTTCCAAGAAAAGTGTTTTCAGTAGATGAACTGCCGCGTGTTAA
>JAKSRN010000053.1 GCA_024403585.1 Lachnospiraceae bacterium
CACCTGCAGAAGTGCTCATCGATAGCGAGGAAGAGCCGGCTGCTACCGGAGCAGCAGGTCTTTTGATCGAGGATCTGTTTGACATTCTTGAGGTACCAACAGAAACTGCTATGGAAGAGACTGCAGAGGAAGCTGTAGAGGCACCAGTGGAAGAAGCTGTTGTAGAAGCAGCAGTGGAAGAAGCAGTTGCAGAAGCAGTTGCAGAAGCACCTGTAGCAGAAGTGGCTGTAGAAACAATCGAAGCAGTTGCAGAAACTGCTGCAGCAGTTACTGAAGCTGCAATCCCAGAAGCAACAGAGGCAGCTCCGGAGATCAAACCGGAGAGACTGGCTATGTATAATCTCGATCTGGAGATTCCGGATCCGGAACCAACAGAAGAAGAGAAAAAATCCCATACAATCCCACTTTCCAAGCTGGGACAGAATACCGTTCCGATCTCTATTGAGGATGTTCTTCGTCAGGAGACTCCGGAGGAGAGACGAATCCGTATTCTTAATGATGCAAAACCAACCCGTATGAATGATGACCAGAGAAAGATCTTCACTTACTTTGCAAGAATTCCGGGTATGGATCGTCAGATTCTTACTGCACTCAGTGGTGTATACAAATATGCCGGAGAGCATACTTCCAACCGTGGAAATATTGCTGTCATGGGTGCAAGGGGAACAGGAAAAACACGTCTGACTCAGGGACTTCTTGCCAATATGTGCAAGGATATGGGTCTTGAGGCAGCAAAGGTTGCTCGCGTGACAGGTGAATTCCTGAATAGCCGTGACATGGCAAAGGTTGTTCAGAAGATGTCCGGTGGTTTCCTTGTGATCGAGGATGCCGGCGAGATGTCAGAAGAGACAATCGAGAACCTGAACAAGGCAATGGAATTCCGCACCGATTGCATGATCGTCATTCTGGAAGCTGCAAAAGCAGAGATGCGTGCGCTTCTGAAAAATCATCCTGTATTTGCAGAGAAATTCAATACAGTGATCAATATTCCTGCATTTACCAATGATGAGCTGGTTACTTTTGCAAGAACCTATTGCTCAGAGAATAACTGCCAGATGGATGAGCTGGGCGTACTTGCTCTTTACACACTGATCAGTAACAACCAGAGTGAGGAAGAGCCTGTAACCATCGCTGATGTAAAGAAGATGGTGGATGGTGCGATCAGTCATGCACAAAGCGGTGGAAAACGTTTTGGACGTGGACGCAGAAGCAAAGGCAAGATGACAATTCTTTATGAAAAGGACTTTAATCTTTTATGAGAGCAGAACCATGGCTTGGTGATCCGCAGAGAACGATAGAAGTACTTCAGAAGTACGGTTTTAAATTCCAGAAAAAGTTTGGTCAGAACTTTCTGATCGATACTCATGTTCTGGAGAAGATCGTTTCTGCAGCAGAGATCACAGAAGATGATTTTGTATTGGAAATCGGTCCGGGAATCGGAACCCTGACACAGTATCTGGCTCATGCAGCCAGAGAGGTGGTGGCAGTTGAGATTGACCGTAACCTGATTCCTATTCTGGAGGATACCCTCTCAGAGTGGGATAATGTCACGGTGATCCACGAAGATGTGCTGAAACTGGATCTGAATGCGCTGGCGCAGGAGAGAAATAATGGAAAGCCGATCAAGATCGTTGCAAACCTTCCTTATTACATCACTACGCCGATCATCATGGGACTGTTTGAAAAACATGTTCCTATGGAGTCCATCACAGTCATGATCCAGAAAGAGGTTGCGCTCCGTATGGAGGCAGGACCGGGAACAAAAGATTATGGTGCCCTTTCTTTGGCCGTACAGTTTTATTCGGAGCCATATCTGGCAGCTAATGTGCCGCCGAACTGCTTTATGCCCCGCCCACAGGTGGGCAGTGCAGTGATCCGGCTGAACTGCCTGAAGGAAAAACGTGTAACAGTTCAGGACGAAGGTCTTCTCTTCGCTCTGATCCGTGCGTCTTTCAATCAGAGAAGAAAAACACTCCTCAATGGTCTGAAGAATGATGCATCTCTTCCATATGAGAGGGAAGTTCTTGAAAAAGCGATCGCTGACTGTGGATTCTCAGCCAGTGTTCGTGGCGAGGCACTTCTTTTGGAGGACTTTGCAAAGCTGTCGGATTACCTGACAGATCTGAAAAAATAATAGATCATTATAAAACTGCTGTGCATGTGATATGCACGGCAGTTTTTTGAACACGGCAAGCATCCCCCTGACCCCTTCCTCAAGGTCGTAAAGACATAGGAAGGGGTCAGGGGGATGCTTGTCTCAGATAGGGTCAAAGCCCTATCTGAGAAGGCTGCGGAGTAGCCACGTGTTCATGAGCATGAAGCGGAGCGGAATGCGAATGTCCGCTTTACTGCAGCAACTCAGCCCCTTAAAAATCCTGGAAAAGTATGAAATAACTGTGAAAATCAGGACAAATCCATTCCTGTATGGTATTCTAAGGCGGCTGAGAGATACAGCTTCTCAGTAATTATAACATTCAAAAAACTAGGATTTCCCTACAAAAGCACTGACAAGACCAGTACGCAAGACCAGTAAGGGAATCCGGAAAGGATGTGTATGAACAGAAAAGAATTGAAAATCACAGAAAATAATAAGAAGTATTTCAAAAGAACAGCTGCCGCTGTTCTGTCGGGTGTCCTGCTTCTTGGAACAGTTGCTCAGACAGTAGGTGCTGCTGATGTTGTGGATGGTGTAGTGGCAACACCTTACGTATCTTTGGGTGCGGATCTTGCTCCTGACCAGAGAGCTGTTGTTCTGTCTCTTCTGGGACTCACTGAGGAGGAGCTGGCTGGCTATAAGGTTATGGAGATTACCAATCAGCAGGAGCATGAATACCTGGATGCTTATCTCACACCGGAGATCATTGGAGATCAGGCCTGGTCTTCTGCTAAGATCCTTGCCTGTGAGAAGGGACATGGTATCACAGTAGATACCCAGAACATCAATTACTGTACTGCAAGAATGTATGAGAATGCTCTTGCTACAGCTGGTGTTAAGAATGCGGAGATCGTGGTTGCGGGTCCTGTACCGATTTCCGGAACTGCTGCTCTGATCGGTATCATGAATGCCTATGCGGATATGAATCAGGTGACACTGGATGAGGAGAGTGTGGATGCGGCAACCAATGAGCTGGTTACCACCAGTGAACTGGGTGAATCCATCGGAGATCAGGAAAAGGCTTCTGAGCTGATCGCTGTGATCAAGCAGGAGATTGCTGAGAGCGGAATCGATGATCCGGACGAGGCTTCCAGACTGGTTGATGAAGCTGCGGATGAGCTGGGAATCACATTGGACCAGAATGAAAAGGATCAGATCCTTTCCCTTATGGACAAGGTTGCCAAGCTGGATCTGAATGTCGAGACTCTGAAAGAGCAGGCTAAGAGCATCTATGATAAGCTTGACAGCATGGATATTCACCTGAACAAGGAGGAAGTGAAGGGATTTCTCGGAAAGATCGGAGGCTGGTTCTCTTCTGTCTGGGAGAAACTGCTGGATCTTTTCAACAGCTTTTCTTAAGAAGGATACCATGCATTTGGCATGAAACGATGCTGACAGAAAATATGGCAAAAATCGATAAAAAAATTTGTTGAAATAGCCGATTTATAGTGCAATGTAGTGAATGTTTACAATGTGTTCATATAATGTTCATATATGGTTGCTACACTGAAATTAGTTCAAAGGAACGTAAATGTAATGGGTGGTTCATTACACACAAATTTTTTTCATAATAATTGCCCCGACAGTGATGTCGGGGCACTCCTCATGTATGGGGGCGAAAATTAATAATAATAAGCTATCTAACAAATTGCTTTATTTAATAAAGCATAATCTGCGAAGCCTGGCTTCGCTTTTTTTTATGGGAAATCGCGATTTTCTATAGAGCAAAATTCTTTGGGGGACGGGTAGTTCGGTGGACCTACAGAAGAGACGATCGGAGGAGATGAACCATGGAGAAGCCTCCGGATCACGGGAATCTTGATTTTTCTAAATTTTGTGATATAGTTTATGCAGAATGGATATTTCTGTTCCTGTCTCCATGGGAGACATTCTATTTTATTTTTGAGTGAATTATCAGGGAGGAAACTCTATGCAGATTATTGTTGTTGGCTGCGGCAAAGTGGGGAAAGAGATTGTTCGCCAGCTGGCTGCTGAAGGACATAATGTCACTGTGATTGACAAAAATCCTGACCTTGTAAAATCCGTAAGCAATGAGTTCGACGTAATGGGAGTAATCGGGAATGGTACCAGTCATCTGACCTTATCCGATGCAGACCTGGAGCATACAGACGTGCTGATCGCAGTAACACCGAACGATGAAGTAAATCTTCTTTGCTGTGTTGTAGCTAAGAAGGGTGCAAACTGCCATACAATTGCACGTATCAGAAACCATATTTATTCAACTGAGCGTAACTTTATCCAGAAGGAGCTGGGTCTGTCCATGATCATCAATCCAGAGATGACTGCCGCAAGAGAGATTGCACGTCGTCTTAGTTTTCCGAATGCTATTGAGATCGATACCTTTGCCAAAGGACGTATCGAGCTTCTGCGATTTGAAGTACAGGAAAATTCACCGCTGATCGGTCTGGAGCTGAAAAATCTGGCCCAAAAGGTTTCTGTAAACCTGCTGGTATGTGTTGCTGAGCGTGGAGAAGAGATCATTATTCCTGACGGAAACTTTGTTCCGCAGGCAGGTGATATCTTAGGTATTATCGCAAATCCAAAGGATGTTCTGGGCTTCTTTAAGAAGATCAAGGTAAAAGTAAACACTGTTAAGAATACCATGATCGTTGGTGGAGGTCAGCTGACCTATTATCTGGCTGAGATCCTTCTCAGAAGTGGTGGAAGTGTTAAGATCATTGAGAAAGATCCGGATCGTTGTGAAGAGCTCAGCGAGTTCCTGGATCGTGCTACTATCATCTGTGGTGACGGTACAGATGTAACTCTTCTGAATGAGGAGCATCTGGATCAGATGGATGGTCTTGTAACCTGTACCGGTATGGATGAGCAGAACCTGGTTCTTTCCCTCTTTGCAAGGGATAAGGTCCGTACCAAGATTGTCACTAAGATGAGTCATGTACAGTACGATGATGTTGTGAACAGCATGCATATCGGAAGCGTGATCAATCCGAAGAAACTGGCTGCTTTGCACATCCTTCGTTACGTTCGTGCCATGAACAATACTATGGGAAGCAAGATTGAGACCATGTATCGTCTGGTGGATGGAAAGGTAGAAGCACTGGAATTTGCGATCACCTCTGATTCCAAGATGACAGGAATCAAGCTGATGGATATGAAATTCAAGAAGAATGTACTGATCGCAGCGATCGCCCGTCAGGGAAAACTGATCGTGCCGGGTGGTCAGGATGAGTTCAAAGTGGGAGATTCCATTATTGTTATTACCAAGAACCTGGGATGTCAGGATTTCAAGGAATTGCTTAGATAAGAGGAGAACAGCCTATGAATTATCCGATGATACGCTATATCCTCAGTCATACACTGCGCCTGGAAGCGGCACTGATGCTTCTTCCATGTATCTTTTCAGTGATCTTCCATGAGTCTGAAGGATTATATTATATTGCCACTGCCGCTATCTGCCTGATGGTAAGCGTGGCCTTATCTTCCAGTAAGCCAAAGAATTTTGAAGTATATAATAAGGATGGATTTGTTGCGGTTGCCCTCTGCTGGCTCGCGATCAGTGCACTGGGTGCGGTTCCTTTTGTTATGACAAAGGAAATCCCGAACTATATCAATGCGCTCTTTGAGATCGTATCCGGTTTTACAACCACAGGAGCTTCCATTCTGTTTAATGTAGAAGGTTTATCACATACCAGTCTTTTCTGGAGAAGCTTTTCCCACTGGATCGGTGGTATGGGTGTACTTGTATTCCTTCTGATCCTGATGCCGGTTAAGACCGGATCCCGTATGAATCTGATGAAAGCAGAGAGCCCGGGTCCATCTGTTTCCAAATTTGTACCCCGCGTCAGGGAGAATGCCAGAATCCTCTATCAGATCTATCTGGTATTAACAGTCTGTGAGCTGATCCTCCTTCTGATCACCAGAATGAACTGGTTCGATGCCCTGTGTATCTCAGTAGGTACTGCCGGTACAGGAGGATTTGGTGTACTGAACTCAAGCTGTGGTGACTATACGGCTGTACAGCAGTGGATCATCACTGTATTTATGATCGCTTTCGGTATCAACTTTTCTTTCTATTACCTGATCCTGTGTAAGAAAGTCAAAGTTGCTGTGAAGATGCAGGAGGTACGTGGTTATCTTCTCATCATCTTCAGTGCCATTGTTCTTCTGGTATGGAACAACAGAGGCCTCTTCCCTGGACTGGGAGAGAACGTGAGAGCAGCAGCATTTCAGGTAGGAAGTATTATTACCACTACCGGTTTTTCTACGGTTGATTTTAACCAGTGGCCGGAGCTTTCCAAGATGATCCTGCTGGTACTGATGCTGATCGGTGCCTGTGCAGGAAGTACGGGCGGTGGAATGAAAGTTTCCCGTATTATCCTTATGCTGAAAAGCGTAAGAAAAGAAGTGCAGTCCATTGCACATCCAAGATCTGTGAAAAAGATCAAGATGGACGGACAGGTAGTTGAGGATGAGGTGCTTCGAACACTGAATGTATTCATTATCACCTATCTGATTATCTTTGGAATTTCGCTTCTGATCATCAGTTTTGATGAGTTTACCCTGGAGACAAACTTCTCTGCGGTAGCAGCGACACTTAACAATATCGGACCTGGTCTTGGTCTTGTGGGACCAACCAGCAACTATATTTTCTTCAGTCCGATCTCAAAGATCGTTCTGATCTTCGACATGCTTGCAGGCCGACTGGAGCTCTTCCCGATGCTCCTTCTGATGCTGCCAAGTACATGGAAGACGAAATAAAAAAGAATAAAGAAAAGTAGTTTAGAGGAGAATTATTATGAGTAACTGGAGAGATAACGTACGTAAAGTTGTTCCGTATGTTCCTGGTGAACAGCCAAACCAGCCGGATATGATCAAACTGAACACCAATGAAAATCCATATCCGCCGGCTCCGGGGGTAAAAGAGGCCCTGGAGAAGTATCCTGTGGATCGTCTTCGCCTGTATCCGGATCCAACTGCTTCTGTATTGGTCAATGAGATCGCATCCTACTATGGTGTGAAACCATCTCAGACATTTGTGGGTGTAGGTTCTGACGATGTGCTGGCAATGGCATTCATGACTTTCTTTAATTCTGAGACACCAATCCTTTTCCCGGACATCACCTATTCCTTCTATGATGTATGGGCAGAGGAGTTCCGTATTCCATACACCAGAATTCCGCTGGATGAGAATTTCTGCATTCAGCCTGCAGACTATAAGGTGAAAAACGGAGGAATCATCTTCCCGAATCCTAATGCGCCTACAGGTGCAGAGCTTTCTCAGGAGTCCATCGAAGAGATCCTTCAGGCTAATCCGGACGTAGTAGTGATCGTGGATGAGGCATATGTAGACTTTGGTGCTGCATCTGCACTGCCGCTGATTGAAAAATATGAGAACCTGCTGGTGGTTCAGACTTACTCCAAGTCCAGATCCATGGCGGGTATGCGAATCGGTTACTGCTTCGGCAGCGAGGAACTGATCTCTTATCTGAATGATGTAAAGTATTCCTTCAACTCCTATACAATGGATCAGCTGACTCTGGTTACAGGTGTGGCTGCTATTAAGGATGATGCTTATTTCAAAGAGACAACCGGAAAGATCATGGAGACCCGTGAGTGGGCAAAAGGAGAGTTCACAAGACTTGGCTTCCGCTTTGCTGATTCCAAAGCAAACTTCGTGTTTGTATCCCATGAGAGAGTTGCTGCCAAAGAGATCTTCCAGAAACTCCGTGAGAAACATATCTATGTAAGATATTTCAATAAGGATCGAATTGATAATTACCTGCGTATTACGATTGGTACACGTGCGGAGATGGAAGTTCTGTTTGCTGCACTGGAAGAGATCTTACAGTAAGGAGATTGTATGAGTCAGCATTTAGAGTTTAATCCTCTTAAGGAAAAACCCAATAACGTATCTTACTATGATAAAAAGCGAGTAACAGATCCTTTTTACCTGAAGCTGTTTCAGGCTGAGCAGAAGCTTCTGAAGGTAACCGGAGAAGAAGAGGGAGAGTCAGAGTATGCAGAACATGCGGTGGAAGCATTTTCAGAGCTGCTCTTGACGGATGAGGACAGTGTGAAGGAGGTCAATGACACCGGAAAACTGAAGTTCCTCAAAAATCTTCCGAAACGTGTTGCCCATGAGAGGGATACTTTGGAGCAGCTCTGCAAGGATATCACCAATACCCCGATTCCGGTTGCGAAAGGAATCGATGTGATCCTCAGCCTCATCGCTACGCTGATCTTTATTCCGGTATCTGTATGGATGCTTGCCCATCCACACATTGATTATGTAGTGGAGTATTTTACTCTGGTTAAAAGTCATATGATCATCTCTCTGATCATTGCGGTGCTGTTCTGGCTTTTCAGTTTCAGCCTGATCTCCATTATTCTGGCTGTTTTATATGCGGTCTGTATGGTAATCACACTGATGAAGTTTCAGTTTTCTCACACCTTCCTTTCCTGGGTGGTGATCCTGATCTTTGTAATGATCGCGGTGATGTGCGTCATCAGTACCTACAAGGCGATCTTCGAGAAAAGGGACAAAGAGAAGATCCAGCGTATGAAGCATGACAGAAAGAAACTGATGCATGAGTACAATCGTCTCTATGATGAGATGAAAGGCTATCAGGATGCCATGGAGAAGGCACTGAAAAAAGTGGAAGCTCTGTATGGAAAGGACAAGGCAGGGTTTGTCGAGAGACTGAAAACATCTGTCGGCTCTGCCATCAGCTATGAGATCAATGATCAGATGGTGGAAAATATGTTTAAGAGTGCCTACGATGCTTACAAGAGAGTATTGGAAGGGTACAGAAGATTGAAGGATTGATTATGATATGAAAAATGCTGTCACTTATGTGGCAGCATTTTTTATTGGCTTCTTTTCAACATATACAACAAGGATACCGATGGATACAAGGATCAGAGCCAGAAGACCATAGATACTGAAGGCCTGGTTCTGTTCTCCTAACAGTAAGGCGGAAAGGATTACGCCGATCACTGGGTTGGTAAAACTGAATACGCAGATCCGGCTTACCGGGTTATGCTTCAGGAGGATGCTCCATACGGAGTAGGCAACTGCAGAAATGCAGGCCATATAGAAGAGCAGCAGGAAGCAGAGCGGTGTGGTTACCGTGAGATGTCCGCCCATCAGGATGCCGCCTACGATCAGCATAAAGCCGCCCAGGATAAACTGGTAACCGCAGAGCAGGACTGGCGAGTGTTTCTTTGAATAGCCTTTGACCAGACAGGAGGAGATGGCATAGGATACGGTGGACAGAAGGACGAAGCCCTCTCCTCTGATCGTAAGTCCTCCTGTAAGGGATGCACCGGCAGTGGTGATCAGAACGACACCGGAAAAACCGATGAGGCAGCCCAGGATCTTTTTCAGGGTCAGCTTCTCATAATGGAAGAAGAGAGCTGCAAAGATCAGGGTAAAGAAGGTACTGCCTGCGGTGATGATGGATGATTTTACGCCGCTGGCATGGGCCAGTCCGATATAAAAGAAATAATACTGGATGCTGGTCTGGAAAAATGACAAAAGCAGGATCGGAAGCAGATTGCTTTTGGAGGGAAGAAGTATCTTCCTGGAAGTTACGCTTCCAATCAAAACAACCAGGATTCCTGCAAGGAAAAACCGGTAGCCGGCAAAAAGGATCTGGCTGGCTGTGTCCTCGGCACTGACCTGGAAAAGCCGGTAGCCAATCTTGACAGAGGGGAACGCACTTCCCCAAAGACTGGTACAGAGCATGGCAAGACAAAAGACGACGGGCGTCCATGTCAGGATATTTTT
>JAKSRN010000530.1 GCA_024403585.1 Lachnospiraceae bacterium
CGGATAATGGCAGGAAGCCCGACTTCTTTGTATGCCTCTTCAAGCTGGCTGATATCAGTTAAGATGTAGCTTTTCGGAACCGGCTCATTGATTTTAAGCATCAGCTCCTTAAAGAGTTCGCGGTCTTCACCATTGTAAATTGCATCAAGCGGAGTGCCTAAAATCTGGATGCCTTCAAGCGCCCCCATCTCATAGAGAGCTGCAGTGAGATTCAGACCGGTCTGTCCGCCCATCCCTGACAGAATGCCGTCGGGTTTTTCCTTCTTGATAATCTCTGCAATGATTTCAGCTTTGAGCGGCTCGACATAGACCTTGTCTGCAGTTTCAACATCGGTCTGAATGGTTGCCGGATTTGAGTTTACCAGTACAACTTCAATGCCTTCCTCGCGGACTGCTTTGCAGGCCTGCGTTCCGGCATAATCAAACTCAGCTGCCTGACCAATCTGAATAGGGCCTGAACCGATTAAGAGAACTTTGCGAAGTGTTTTGTTTTTCGGCATAGTATCCTCACAAAGTTGCTGCCATCACAGCTTTTATCGTGTGCAGACGGTTTTCTGCTTCATCGAAAACAATCGACTGTTTGCTTTCAAAGACATCATCAGTGACTTCAAGGGCTTCAAGTCCGAACTTCTCGAATATCTCACGCCCGACACCGGTTTCTGTGTTATGATACGCCGGAAGACAGTGCATAAAGCATGCGTTTTCGCCTGCCAGCTCCATTACCTTTTTGTTTACCTGATAGGGAAGCAGGTCATGGATTCTTTCATTCCAGACAGATTCAGGCTCTCCCATAGATACCCAGACATCCGTGTAGACGACATCAGCACCTGAGACGGCATTCACATCGCTTGAAAACTCAAGAACAGCACCGGTTTTTTCAGCAATCTCCTGACATTTCCTGCGAAGCTCTGCATCAGGGAAGTATTTCTCAGGCGCACATGCGGTAAACTTCATGCCCATTAAAGCACAGCCTGCCATAAGGGAATTTGCCATGTTGAATCTGGCATCACCCATATAACAGAGGTGGATTCCTTTCAGTTTTCCGAAGTGTTCTTTGATGGTTAAGAAATCTGCTAAAATCTGCGTCGGGTGAGATTCGTCAGTAAGCCCATTCCAGACAGGGACGCCGGCGTATGCAGCAAGTTCTTCAACGGTTTTCTGCGAAAATCCGCGATACTCGATTCCTTCAAACATACGCCCTAAAACACGGGCTGTGTCTTTGATGCTTTCCTTTTTTCCAATCTGTGAACCTGACGGGTCAAGATATACTGCATGCATTCCTAAATCAGATGCAGCAGCTTCAAAACTGCAGCGGGTTCTGGTACTGGTCTTTTCAAAGATGAGGGCTACATTTTTTCCGGC
>JAKSRN010000531.1 GCA_024403585.1 Lachnospiraceae bacterium
TAAAATTACGCCTAAGTATGTATGGAAAAGTGGTAAAAAGGAGGGGTTATTATCTATCAGCTGATCGAAACAATTAACAATGCAGTCAACAACTTTATCTGGGGTGTCCCGGCAATGATCTGTATCATTGGTGTTGGCTTATATCTGACAATCAGAACCCGTTGTATTCAGGTGCGTAAATTTGTCTATGCAATGAAGACAACATTGGGAAGGATCTTCGATAAGAAGGAAGCAAGTGAAGGATCCATGTCTCCGTTTCAGGCGGTATGTACAGCGCTTGCGGGAACCGTAGGAACCGGAAATATCGCCGGTGTTGCCGGTGCCATCGCAGTAGGAGGTCCGGGTGCTGTATTCTGGATGTGGTGTTCCGCATTCCTTGGTATGTGTACGAAATTTGCAGAGGTTACCCTTGCAGTACATTTCCGTGAAAAAAACAGCGAAGGCGATTACGTAGGCGGACCGATGTATTATATCAAAAACGGTCTTGGAAAGAGATGGCAGTGGCTGGCTGTTCTGTATTCAGTATTCGGTGTACTCACCGTATTCGGTACAGGTAATGCCACACAGGTAAACACCATCGTAGCTTCTATCAATGCAGCCCTGATCAATTTCAATGTTCTGGGCGAGGGTGGATCCAAAACTCTGAACCTGGTGATCGGAATTCTGATCTGTCTTCTGGTTGGAATGGTTCTTCTTGGAGGAATCAAACGTATCGGACGTGTTACCGAAAGACTGGTTCCATTCATGGCCGTGCTCTATATCATTCTTGCTCTGGGTGTGGTACTGACACATGCAAACACTATTGTGCCTGTATTTGCTTCCATCTTCGAGGGTGCATTCTCCCCAAGAGCTGTAACAGGCGGAGTGATCGGAACCATGTTTATGAGCATGAAAAAGGGTGTCTCCCGAGGTATCTTTTCCAACGAGGCTGGTCTTGGTACCGGTTCCATTGCTCATGCATGCGCAGATACAAAGGATCCGGTCAAACAGGGTCTTTTCGGTATCTTTGAGGTATTTACAGATACAATTGTAATCTGTACTCTGACTGCGCTGGTAATTCTTTGCAGCGGTGTCGGAATCACTTATGGTGCTGCAGCCGGTGCAGAACTGACAATCTCCGGATTTACAGCAACTTACGGAAGCTGGGTATCCATCTTTACTACAGTAGCAATGTCCTGCTTTGCTTTCTCCACCATTATCGGATGGGGACTTTACGGATCCCGCTGTATGGAGTTTGTATTCGGATCCCGTACTATCAAACTCTTCATGGTTGCTTATTCACTGGTCTCCATTCTGGGAGCAACTGTGAAACTGGATCTGATCTGGGGAATCGCAGATACCTTCAATGGCCTTATGGC
>JAKSRN010000532.1 GCA_024403585.1 Lachnospiraceae bacterium
TATCCCTCTCGGGTTCTCCCGGGAAGGTACCTGTGCCTTTATTGTTGTGTTTGTTCTCATTTAATACGCAGAATGTCAGCGGGGATTGACATTTTACGTATTTTTTGTCTGCTCGTCCAATGCAAGCTGGCGCTGAATACTGTTATCTCTGGCAAGTTCGGATTTTTCATACTGACGGTATTCGTCAGACCAGGGCATCATTGGATCCAGATATTCCAGATCGGTTATTGCATCATTTTCGTGTTCCTTCTGTAATGCACCTGCTTTTTCGAGAAGATATTTGTAATAGTAATAAGGTCTTGCACCGTTTTCTTTTGCTGTTTCTGCAAGACTGTACATATATCCGGCAGCTGTTGCACCATCAATCGTTGCGATTGTTTTCCATCCGTTTCTTCCAAGTGCCACGCTGATCACTTTTCTTTCGCTTGCCGAGTTCTCGAGGGGGATATGTCCGTCTGAAAGGAACAGCCTCAAATACTTCTCCTGATTCTTTGAATAGTTGAATGCTTTATAGCTCAGCCCTCCCTTCGAAAAATCGGTATCTTTAAAAGAATGGACATATTCAAAAAATTCATCTACCAGAGGTGCCACTTCTGTCTGTCTCCTGGCAAGACGATCGGCTGGTTCCAGGTCATTCAGCTTTTTATCAGCGCTAAAGATCCTGCCGATCTTTTTTGCTGCAACATATGCCGGAACCTTTTCTTTTTCTTCTTTTGTAAGATAGCGGAAACCTGACAGAGCTTTCAGAGCATCCACATACTTTCTTCTGGCATGTGTCATACAGCCGGATACGGTAACATCAACCCCTTCATCCTTGTCAATAATTATATATGAAGCATATGCGTCACTTGTTATCGTACCGGAAAACCCACTGATAAAAGAACGAAGGTGATCTGTGCATCTGGTCAGTTCAAACTGGTAGATCACTACTTTGGGAAGATCAGATTCGTTTCTTTCACTGGTAAGATATACCCACATCCTGCTTGCAACTACATGACCGTCTTTTCTTTTTTCATTCATCACGATCTCAGTTTCATCCGCCTGGATGTGTCCTGTTGAAAACATCACCTGCTTCATGCGTTCAATAACAAGTTCAAATCTCTTAAATGCGAAATACTCTGTAAGGGAATAGATCCGCTGTCTGTTTATCGGATAGCCATTCCTTGCCATTTCCTGACAGATCCGGTTTGCCGGCAGGTGCATGACAAACCGCCCGTTCAGTATATATGCCATGGTAGAGGAACTGATATCACTGTGTGGGAGCAGCTTTTCTGTCAGACATGCCCGGATGATCTTTTTCCCACTCTTATACACATGGATGTTATGATGTTCGATATAACAGAATGCCGGACGCAT
>JAKSRN010000533.1 GCA_024403585.1 Lachnospiraceae bacterium
TCTATGGTGCTGACTGTAGTCATTGCATCCAGAATTGTGGAGGTGATCGCATGAAGATGGTGATCGGAGGCGCTTTCCAGGGCAAACATGCCTATGCGGAAGAGACTTTTGCTATACATGAGGGCTGGGCGGACGGCCTGGACTGCAAGCTGGAAGATATCTTCAGCTGCAAAGGAATGAAACACTTTCACGAATATGTGAAAATGCTGGTTCGCGAGAAAAAAGACTATTCTGAGTTCGTAAAAGAACTTTTTGATAAGAATCCTGATCTCTGTATTGTCTGCAATGAGATTGGCTATGGGGTTGTGCCTATGGATAAATTTGACAGAGAATACAGGGAGACAGTTGGCCGCATCTGTGAGCAGCTGGCTGCAGGAAGCCAGGAAGTACATCGTGTGATGTGCGGAATCGGCAGCAAGATAAAGGGGTGATCTTAAGATGCTGAAACTGACTATGATCCGCCATGGAAAGACCTATGGCAATACATTGGGCCGTTATATCGGTATTACCGATGAGTCCCTGCTTCCGGAGGAGGCAGAAGATCTGAAACAGTATGCATTCGAAGAATATGATGCGGTTTATGCAAGTCCTTTGAAACGCTGTGTGGAAACAGCGAAGATCCTGTTTCCGGAGCAGGAGATCCAGCTTGTGGACTCCTTAAGGGAATGTGACTTTGGTGAGTTTGAGAATAAAAATTATCAGGAACTCAGTGACAATCCCAAGTACCAGGAATGGGTGGACAGCGGAGGAACAATGGCATTCCCGGGTGGAGAAGACAGGGGTCTTTTCCAGGAAAGATGCATTGCAGGTGCGGATGCAATTATCCGCAAGGCTATAGAGAATGAATGGGAGCAGGTTGCCATGGTTGTGCATGGCGGTACCATTATGGCTATTCTGGATCGCTATGGAATACCAAAAGCAAACTACTTTGACTGGCATGTAAAGAATGGAGAGGGTTACCTTCTGCGCATCAATACGGACCAGTATAGCTTTGGAAAGAAGGAACTGGTGGTGGACGGACGTTTTTTCCGACCACAGCAGGAGAAGAAGCAGACGGGCTTTATCTTTCAGCCTTCTGAAGAAGAAAGCATGGAAGAGCAGCTGCCAGAGGAAGCAGAGGCAGTAGATCAGCCGTTGGAAGAGCAGCTGCCAGAGGAAACAGCGGCAGAAGATCAGCCAATGGAAGAACAGCTGCCAGAAGAGGCTGAGACTGCAGAACAGCCTGCGGAAGCCCCTCAGTCTCAGGATGAATAAAAGAGGTGAGAAAGAATGTTTGGTGAACTTCATGCCCATCTCTTCATGAACGGAGTCGACTATATGGGGGCGGTACGTCTTCACAAAGACAGCCCTGATG
>JAKSRN010000534.1 GCA_024403585.1 Lachnospiraceae bacterium
GCATTTACCACACCCTGGGTTCCGGCGCTTGTGGTGTGGATGACTCTGCTGTTTTTGATTCGTGCCGGATCCACTGTGGAAGGGGAATTTCCAAACTCAAAACCTTCTACCTTTGCTCCGCCTCGCTCTCCGATCAGAACACAGTCCGGATCCTTTTCTCCCCAGGCCAGGGCATCCTCGATGCTACCGATTGGGCGAATCTCCGCTGCTCCCATGTCAAACAGATAGCATTCTAAGGAAAATGCTCTGAAAACGTCAATGATAACTGTCAGCCCTTCCGCCTGCTTCGCACCTTCGATCAGACGAAGAATTTTAATATCTCCTGTAAAACTCATACTCTTACCCCTTTTATATCTCCTGGTCTATGCATCTATATCTGCTTCACTTTCTTCAGTAATCTATTCTTCATGATAGCATATTTTTCCACCTACTGCCTATCAGAAAAGACGGTCTACGGAATTTCAATATTGATATTCTATTGATATTATATTGCTCTTTTGCTATTAATTTGCTATATTCATTACAGGAGGTGATCGTATGACGATTGAAGAGATGAATACCAAACGAACCGAACTGGGCTATTCCTATAAAGATATCGCCCGTCTTGCAGATATGCCCCTTAGTACTGTACAGAAAATTCTGGGTGGTGTCACCAAAGCTCCAAGAAGAGAATCCCTGATCAAAATCCAGCAGGTTCTTGTAACCCAAACAGGATACGCAGCTAAATCCAGCTCATCAGGACCTCTGATTCTGCAGGAAAGCTCTCCTGCTTATGGGACCCCCAAGAAAGAACAGGGGAACTATACCGTCGATGACTATTATGCCCTTCCGGATGATCAGCGTGTGGAATTGATTGACGGAGTTTTCTATGATATGTCCGCCCCAACATCCCCCCATCAGTTTATCGGAGGAAGCATTCACTCACAATTGTTAAACTATCGTTCTGCCCACAAAGGACCATGCCTTCCAATGGTTTCCCCTGTAGATGTACAGCTCGACTGTGACAATAAAACCATGATCCAGCCTGATGTTCTCATTGTCTGTGACCGCTCTAAAATCACCAAAAAGGGAATCTTCGGTGCACCTGATTTTATCGTGGAAGTACTATCTCCCTCTACCAGAAAGAAGGACATGACACTGAAGATGACCAAGTACCTGAATGCCGGTGTCAGAGAATACTGGATCATCGATCCCGATAAACGCAAGGTGGTTACTTATAATCTGACAACTATGGATATCCCGGTTATTTATGGATTTACAGAAGATATCCCTGTTGGAATCTGGGACAATAAATGTATGGTCAATCTTTCGGAAGTGGATGAGATTCTGAATGAATTATCTATGTAAACGAGC
>JAKSRN010000535.1 GCA_024403585.1 Lachnospiraceae bacterium
CATCGCAAGGATGTGTATGCATTCATCAATGCAAAGGAAAATCAGGGACGCTTCCGTTTTGTTATGGTTGCGGACCGCAAAAGAATTACAAGAGACAGCTTCATGCGCTGGCTGGATACGCAGGACAGATATCACATTTTGACTGCAGCCGAGCGCGAAAAGCTGGAACGTGAAAAGGCTCTGGAGGAAGCAAAGAATGCTCCCCGCGAGCCCAAAAATCCCAATTTTTATACCATTGAGGAAATTACATATTTCTTCGGGGTTCACAGATCAAGTATCTACAAGTGGATCAGAGAAGGAACCATTCCTGCCAGAAAGTTTGGCAACAGCTGGAGAATTCCCCGTGAGGAATTTGAAGACTGGATGGATTTCCGCAGCTGCTGAAAGGAGGAAGCAATATGGCATCACTTGTACAGCGCGGCAACCGCTACTGTGTTGTGTATCAGTACACCAATGAAAACGGCGAGCGCAAACAGAAATGGGAAACCTACAAGACCGCTTCCGAGGCGAAGCGGCGCAAGAAGGAAATCGAATATAAGGAGGAGGTTGGAACCTTCACTGTTCCGAAGTGCAAATCTCTGGATGATCTGCTGAAGGAATATGTTGCGTTATACGGCAAGGCCACCTGGGCCATGTCCACCTACTCCTCAAATGTCGGTCTGATCGATCACTATATTTCTCCGATCATCGGACATATGAAGCTGAATGAAATCACCACCCGTGTGATTGAAAAGTATTATCAGCAGCTTCTGAAGACAAAGCCGGTGGATCCGATCATCGGCAAAAAGAAGAATGAGTTTCTGACACCGCACACGGTTCGCTCCATACATAAGCTTCTGCATTCCTGCTTTGAACAGGCAGTCAAATGGGAGCTTATGGAGAAGAATCCAACGGATTATGCTTCTGTCCCTAAGGCAGAATATAAGAAGCGTGATATCTGGACGGCAGAAACCCTGTTTCAGGCCCTGGAGCTTTGCGAAGACGAACGATTGAAGCTCTGCCTTAATCTTGCCTTTGCCTGTTCTCTCCGTATGGGAGAGCTGCTGGGGCTTACCTGGGACTGCGTGGAGATCTCAGACGAAGCCATTGCCGAAGGCAAGGCGTATATTCAGGTCAATAAGGAGCTGCAGCGTGTCAGCCGTGATACTCTGAAAAAGCTGGATAGCAAGGATGTCATGCTGGTATTTCCTCCGATGTCCTCCAGAACCACAACGGTTCAGGTGCTGAAGGCTCCGAAGACTTCATCCTCTGTGAGAAAAATCTTCCTTCCACGCACGGTTGCAGAAATGCTGATCCGTTGGAAGGAACAGCAGATGGAAACCATCGAGGCGCTGGGCGATGAGTATCAGGACT
>JAKSRN010000536.1 GCA_024403585.1 Lachnospiraceae bacterium
TGAGTATGTCGGGTGAATTTTACAGGGCACAACTCTTCCTTTCTTTTCTTTTAAAAGGTATAATGAAAGAGATATCACGCAGATGCCCGCGATGAGATTCTCTATAAGCTTGCGCGGGAATCGCAAAATTCTATTGCAAGAGCATCTGCAGAATCCTAAGCAAACCCAAGGATACACATCAGAAAGAACAGACTTATGAATCAGAATACAGCGACAGAATCAACACTTTTTTCCGATATTCAGGTTTCCTTCTGCTCAGAAGCACAGTGGAAACCTAAACAGGTCTATGGTCCCGGCATGCGTCTCCACTATCAGCTTTATGTGGTACTGGACGGCAAGGGAATCCTTCAGATTGGCAATGAGATCTACCATCTGCAGACGGGAGATACCGTATTCATTCTCCCGGGAACCAGAATCTATCTGGAGGCAGATGAATATACGCCATGGCAGTTGGCGTGGACAGCATTTTCAGGGGAGCAGTCCGGTGGTTATCTGAAGAAGAATGTCTTCAGTGATTCCCCGGTTCGTGATTTCAGCGATTCCGCTGCGCAGCTGTCCCAGTATATCCTCCATCTGGTCAATGTATTTGAAAGGGAAAACTCCCGCCTCATGGAGATAACCGGTGCACTGCTCCAGCTTTTGAGTTTCCTGATCCCGCCTCAGAAGGCATCCATCCGCCGGTCCGAGATCAAGCAATACCATCTCGGCAGAGCGAAGAAATATCTGGAAGAAAACTACTGCTACGATATCCGCATTCAGGACATCTCACACCAGCTGGGAATTGACCGTTCCTATGTCTATCGTCTTTTTATGGAACTGGAGCAGAAATCGCCAAGCGACTATCTGCTGGATATACGAATGGAGAAAGCCTGCGAGATGCTGAAGGACGAGAAGAATTCCGTGGCCGAGGCAGCTTATACCTGCGGCTTTGCGGATCCGGAATCGCTGACTTACCACTTCAAACAGCGGTTGAAGATGACGCCGGAAGATTATAAGTGGACACAATTGAAGAGATAAATATGGGGACGCTGTCTACGCTCCGCTCCGGTCGGCTCTTATGTGGTCCACCGGACCACCCGCCTTCTGGACCATCCGCCTTTTGTCACGAGAGAGGAACGTCCCTTTGGTTCTCTCTGAGGGGCATCCTCACCAATATATTTCCTGTAAGAACTGTGTAAGAGTCCTCTGCTAAGATGTACACATACAACAAAGGAACACACGATTCCGAAAACATACACAAACAAACGTACAAATCAACACATAGCAGAAATCAAACACAGATTACGGAGGGAAAACAGTATGACAATCAAAATCAAGAAAACAAGTAGCCTGGAGAGATTTTTCAGACA
>JAKSRN010000537.1 GCA_024403585.1 Lachnospiraceae bacterium
GTCTCTGTCTCTGTTCTGAATGTTGTCTCAAGAACACCAGCTCTTGCTCCACCGATTCCCAGAGCATATGCCAGAGCGTTGTCCAGAGCTTTTCCTGTAGCATCCTGATGTACAGCAACCAGACATGGTACACCTTTGCCTGCCTGATACTCAGATCTTACTGTATGTCCAGGTCCTTTTGGAGCGATCATACATACGTCAACGTCTGCTGGTGGTACGATCTGTCCGAAGTGGATGCAGAAACCATGAGCGAACATCAGCATGTTTCCAGCCTCAAGGTTTGGAGCGATATCTTTGTGATACATAGCTGCCTGTTTCTCATCGTTGATCAGAATCATGATGATATCAGCTTTTTTTGCAGCCTCAGCTGCTGTGAAAACTTCAAATCCCTGTTTCTCAGCTTTTGCCCAGGATTTACTTCCCTCGTACAGACCAATGATTACATTGCATCCGGACTCTTTCAGGTTCAGTGCGTGTGCATGTCCCTGAGAACCATAACCGATAATGGCAATTGTCTTTCCATCAAGCATGGAAAGGTTACAGTCTTCCTGATAAAAAATTCTTGCTGCCATTTTTTATTTCCTCCACATAAAATAATTAATATATTGGTTAAGAGGTTTCCCCCCTTAGCTCACCACATTACTACCGCTATCTGTAGTAATTACAGATAACGAACATCCTCTGTACCACGAGACAGACCTGTAAGACCTGTTCTTGCCAGCTCAAGGATCTCAATACCCTCAAGAAGATTCAGGAATGCATCCAGTTTAGATACTGTTCCGATCATCTCAATGATGAGGGAATCCGGATTAACATCGATGATGTTTGCACGGAAAATATCAACGAGACCGAGAATATTTCTTCTCTGCTCTGCATTTGTACGAACTTTAACGAGAATCAGCTCACGATTAACGCTTTCGCCCGCTTTCAGAACTTTGATATCCTGTACATCAACCAGTTTTGCCAGCTGTTTTGTGATCTGCTCAAGAACGAGATCATCGCCACGAACTGCAACTGTCATACGGGAGTATCTTGGATCTGCTGTTTCGCCTACTGTCAGACTGTCGATATTGTAACCACGACGGCTGAACAGACCTGAGATACGACTCAGTACACCGGCTGTATTGTCAACTAAAAGTGATAATATACGCTGTTCCATACTCACTAAACTTTCCTTCCATCAGTTGTAAAACTAACAATCTTACTTATTGTACACTTATTAATTTTGTTTGTCAAATAAATTTCCTTTTGTAATAAAGCTTTCTTGCATCATTTTTTTAGTAAAATAGGGGATTTCCATCGATATTTTAGCTTCTGCAAACGAAAGCAAAACCATCTGCTGCCGGTT
>JAKSRN010000538.1 GCA_024403585.1 Lachnospiraceae bacterium
TTGTTTCTGCAGTTAAGAAAGCAGCCATTGATCAGGGCTGTCGCGATAATATCCCTGCTGATCTTGTGGATGTGGTTATCCTGAAGGAGCTGAAAAGTGTTCAGGAACAGATTGATACCTGTCCTGCAGAGAGAGCAGAGCTGAAAGCTGAATATGAATTCAGACACAAAGTGATCAGCGAGTTTGCACCTAAACAGATGGGGGCTGATGAGATCCGTGCCTTTATCCAGGAGAAATTTGCTGATATCGTTGCTACCGGAAACAAAGGTGCCATCATGAAAAATGTTATGCCTGCTCTGAAGGGTAAAGCAGACGGCAAACTCATCAACAACATTGTTGCTGAATTCTGCAAATAATCCTGTCATGAAGATTTTAGAGAGAAAATTAGACTGTGTCCTTCTGGAGCCTGCAATGATCCGTGATGTAAGAGGATGGTTTCAGATCCCCTTCAGTATTGAAGATCTTCACGCCCTTGGTCTGGAGTTCAACACTGTTTTTCAGCTGAATCATTCTTATACAGAAGAGAAGGGAGTAGTACGTGGTCCTAATTACCAGAAGCCTCCCTATAACCAGGCAAAGGTGATCCGATGCACAAAAGGAAGTCTTTATTCTGTTGCCATTGATATTGATCCAAACAGTCCCAATTACGGAAAATCCTGTGGATTCTATCTGTCTGAACAGAATAGATGTCTGATGTATGTTCCGAATCATTATGCTCATGGTTTCACTTCTTTAGAGGATGGTACGGAGCTTGAGTACCTGACTGATAACCGGTATTGCTATGAAGCAGCCAAGAGTTTTCAGTTTGATGATCCTGCGGTAACAGATGAATCCGGTAAAAAGGGCATTGACTGGACCATGCATGGGGCTGTAGAGCTAAGAACTGAGATTCAGTCAGATAAGAACAGGCTGGCGCCTGCATTTTCAGATATAGAATACCAGGGGTGACCCAAACGTACCGATATGTACCTGTCCCCAAAGGTTGATATTTGAGTAAAGAAAAAAGACAGCTGAATGATCAGCTGCCTTTTTTCTGCTTATGCATATTTTTTCATGTACGATCTCACGTACTCACGGATCATCTCCATCTCCTGATCTTCCGAACGGAAGGTATGGCTGAACATGAACCGTCTGCAATCAGACCCCCTATCACAGAGCCAGTAATCCTGATCTACCGGACGTCCTGTATCCTCACGGAGTACATCGACGTACAGGTTCTCCCCACAGAAATATCTGGCAAGATGCAACATTCCTTTTTCCATGTTACGGTCTCCTTTGCACGTTTTCCAAAATTTATATTAGCATAGAAAAAATCTAATTAAAGTCTTGACATTTTTAAAATA
>JAKSRN010000539.1 GCA_024403585.1 Lachnospiraceae bacterium
CTATTGTCCAACACATACCTGCAGGAAACCGGACTGTAATTCAGGAATTCTGGATGGAAGCAGTTTTTGCTGGATGCATACAGATCCTAACAAAGCCTATAAGAAGACCACAACTAAGAAAAAGACTACTACCAAGAAAAAAACTTCTACTTCTAAAAAATCCACCAAGAAGAAAGTTGTGATGCCGGACTGCGACGATTACGATAGCCTGGATGATTTTCTGGATGATTGGGATGGCTGCATGCCGGACGGAAGTGATGCGGAAGATTACTGGGATAACTGGTGATAGAAGCATTTGGGGATAATCTGTAGACAAAGATTGAGGATCACGCCTGTATTTTGGTGTACAGGTTGACAAATCTATCCATATCCGTTTATAATCTATAATTGTTGAAAACCTATGATGGAGAAGAGTACTTTTTCGTTTGTGTTTACAGAGAGTTCCGGCTGCTGAGAACGGAATGACAGAACGGATGGGGAATGGACTCCGGAGGGTGGAACGAACCGTTTGATATAGATCAGACCCAGTAGCAGCCAACGGGCGCTCCCGTTACAGAGCAGAGGAAGAAACCTCATGAGAGATCGGTTCTTAACAGATCCGGTAAACAAGGTGGTACCGCAAGACATTATGTCCTGTCCTTGTATGTGTAACATACAGGGACAGGTTTTTTTAATTCATAGGAAAGATCCTATGCTTGCATGGATATGGAAATATGTATCTGTTTTATACTGACAGATAAAGTGAGATATAGAAAGAGGGAGAAATTATGGAAGAAAATAAAGTTGTAAAAAAGAGAATGCTCTCAGGAATTCAGCCAAGTGGCGATCTGCATCTTGGAAACTATCTTGGAGCGATCAAAAACTGGGCAGACCGTGTGAATGATTATGAGTGCTTCTACTTCATGGCTGACCTGCACACCATTACTGTTCGTCAGACACCGGCAGAGCTGAGAAAGAGATCCATCAATCAGTTAGCTCAGTACATTGCCTGCGGTCTTGATCCGGAGAAGAATACTCTTTTCCTCCAGTCACATGTACCTGCACATGCACAGCTTGCATGGGTTTTAAACTGCTACACACAGTTCGGTGAGCTGTCCAGAATGACTCAGTTCAAAGACAAATCTGCAAAACATAAAGACAATATCAACGCTGGTCTCTTTACTTATCCGGTACTGATGGCAGCAGATATTCTTCTGTATCAGCCAGACTATGTACCTGTCGGAGAGGATCAGAAACAGCATGTAGAGATTTGCCGTGATATCGCACAGAGATTTAACAGTGTATACGGTGATGTATTCAAGATTCCTGAGCCAATGATCGCAAAGAATGGTGCCAGAATCTA
>JAKSRN010000054.1 GCA_024403585.1 Lachnospiraceae bacterium
GTCAGAAGACTTGCTCCCAGGTTGATGATGATGGTGCTGGCAAAAGCATAGACCGCACCGAAATGTACCAGCCAGAAAAGCCACTGGGTAACCGGCAACTGCAAAAGAGGCGTGGAACTGATGGCGGAATATTCATTACGTCCTATGTACATGAAGATCATAGCGATCAGTGTCTTCAGGACAGCCATGAAAGGCCGGTCTGCATAGACAACAGAGTAGCCGTAGCCATAGATCAGAAGACCTATGATTCCCATTAGCAGGATAAACCAGCCGATCAGCTTATTAATGGTTTTTCCCTTAAGAGCAAGAGAGAGGATCACGGCAAGAAAAAGGCCACCGGTGATCAGGATAACTCCAATAGAATACAGCATATTTTATTCCTCCGGATCATGTTTATTCATACTGAATCCATGATACCACAGCTGGAATGAACCATACAGGTTTTTTTGCCAGGGGTGAGAAATCTTGCGAAAACCTGCATGGTAGAGTATGATAAAGAAGTAAAAGTATCTGAACACGCAGCTCCTCCTGACAAAGATGCGTAGCAGCTGCGGGTTCATGAGCATGAAGCAGAGCGGAATGTAAATGTCCGCTTTACCATAGAACAAAGGAGAAATAAAAATGAGTAACTGGATGAAAGCTGTATGTCCCTACGATTGTCCCGGAACCTGCGGATTTCTCGTAGAAACAGAGAATCAGAAAGTTGTCAGCGTAAAAGGTGATCCGGATCATCCTATGCACCATGGTCTCATCTGTGAGAAGATGCAGAACTATGAGCGTGCAGTAAACTCTCCGGAGAGGATCACACGCCCTCTGAAGCGTGTTGGAAAAAAGGGGGAAGGAAAATTTGAAGCCATCAGCTGGGATCAGGCCCTGACCGAGATCACCGATCAGTGGAAAAAGATCCTGAAGGAAGACGGACCGGATGCCATGATCGGACTCTCATCCTCCGGAACCCAGGGCTGGCTGCAGAAGAGCATTGTGGACTGTCTTTTTAATAAGATCGGTGCAAGAGAGATGGTGATGACCCTCTGTAACGGTGCCAAGGATGCTGCCATCGATTCTGTCATGGGTGGAAAAGGCTCTCTCTGCGGAAGCGAGCTGAAGGACAGTGATTACTATATTGTATGGGGCTGTAATATGAGAGCGACCAACCTGCACATGTTGTCGCTTCTGACGAATGAGAGAAAGAAAGGGAAAAAGGTCCTTCTGATCGAAGTCTGTGCAGTGGATACAGGAAAATACTGTGATGAAGTAATCCTGATCAAACCGGGATCTGACGGAGCTCTGGCTCTGGCCATGATGCAGGTGATCGCAGAAGCTGGTCTCGCAGCAGACGATTTTATGAAAGACTTTGCGTCTGGCTGGGAAGAGTTCAAGGCTACCTTGCCACAATATACACCGGAATGGGCGGAGAAGATCACAGGTCTTCCTGCTGAAACCATTCGCAGGATCGCACTGGAGTTTGCAGCGGCAAAAGCACCTGCTGTTATTGGCGGAACAGGTGCATGCAGAAGAAAGAACGGCGGAATGAATATCCGACTTACCATTATCCTGTCGGCGATCACAGGCGCATGGGCACAGCCTGGCGGCGGCTATGTAGGTGGCAATCCAAGAAGCGGATCCTGTCTGGACCGTTCCATGATCTTCCGTCCGGACTTCAGAACCTACCACGGCAAGAAGGCGAATATCAACCTGCTTTCCACCATTCTGGCAGATACCGATCCGGCATCAAAGGTCAAGGCCTTCTATGTATCCGGTGGTAACCCTGTCAATGCCATCCATAACCAGAAAGCGATGGAAGCAGGTCTGTCCCGTGAGGATCTCTTCACTGTTGTACACGAGCAGATCCATACCGATACAACGAAATATGCAGATTATGTGCTTCCGGCAACCTTCTCAGTGGAGCATACCGATGTTTATACACCGGCCAGCTACTGCCATATAGGAACCGGAATGAAGATCGCAGATGCACCCGGTGAGTGCAAGAGCAACTGGGATACGATCTGTCTCCTGGCTAAGTATATGGGATTTGAGGATGAGCAGTTTACGATCACTGCAGAAGAGATGCTGAACCGTATGCTGGACAAACCGCTGTCTCCGCTTTGCGATATGGATCCGTCTGCTGTTGCAACCCTGCGTGAGGGTGGCAGTGTGGCGCTTCCTTATTCCGATCATCTGCATTTTCCTACTCCGGATGGCAGATTCAGGATCATTGATGAGACACTGGATGAGCCTGTGCCACGTTATCTGCCTGATTTTGATGATCCTTATCCACTGTCGCTGACAGCAATTCCGGGCACATTAAGTCTGAACGGAGTATTTGCCGGTCGTCACGATCTGATGGAGCGAAGAGGAGCTATGATCCTTTATATGAATCCGGCTGATGCTGCAAAGAGAGGAATCTCTTCCGGGGATCAGATTCTTGCAAAGAATGATCTTGCGGAGGTGGCATTTACCGCGGAAGTGACAGAGCAGATTGTTGCGGGCTGCGTTGGTGCACCTGGCGTTTATAATAAGCAGGATGCAGGACAGGAGCTTCTTGTTAACGCTCTGACCCATTCCCGCCTTTCCGATATAGGAGAAGGTACTGCTATGAATGGAAATTATGTTGAGGTGGTAAAGGCATGAGCAGAAAATCAGAACAAAAGGTAGGAATTAAAAAATACGTGGTCATGTGTGTGATCTATGCGCTCATGTGTATCTACTGTATTGATGAAAAATATTACAGGTCTCTCTGGATCCCTGTGGTGCAGGTCCTTCTGATGATCGCTGCAGGTATGATCAGGAGAGGAACCTTTCCCTGGAGCGGAGCCTACAGGATATCAGGACTCCCGGGATGGATGCTGGTGCTTTCACTGGTCATGCTCATTCCTTTTTCACAGATCAATGACAACGAGATGGACCGTCAGTATAGGGAGCGCCGTTCCAAAGAAACCTTTGTGTGGCCTTCTTCCGGTCTTGCTGAGCAGCTGCCGGATCCTGTGACCAATGCCGGCAGGATCTATACCAACAATGACCTGGAATTGAGTGTGGATATGTATAATGTCTCCACTTCCCGCTATAACAGCTATATCAAAGCCTGCAAGAGAAAGGGCTTTACAGATATCAATTATGAGCTTGATACCAGTTTTTCTGCTCTGAATGAGGAAGGCTACGATCTCTATTGTTATCTTTCCAGCTACGGTGAGATGTCTGTTTCTCTGAAATCTCCGAAACGACTGAACAGAATCGACTGGCCGGATAATGAGCTTCTGCAGCTTCTTCCGGAACCAGAGAATCTCTGGGGAAGGATCGATGCAGACCGTTCCGGTTACGCCGGTGTCTGCATAGGAAATATCTGGGAAAATCAGTTCAAGGAGTATGTAGCTGCCTGCAGAGAAGCAGGATTTAAGAAGAATTACGAGCGTAAATCTGACATGTATCAGGCCAATGATGAGGACGGAAATCTCCTTCTTCTGGATCTGGATGAGAAGACACATACCATGTATATTCAGATCTGGAGTGCGGAAGAGATCGCAAAATACGATGACAAAGAGGAAAACACGGAAGCAGTAGAGAGTGATTCCGATCTTACAGAAGAGGTGGAAACCGAAAAGGAGGAAACCACAGAGAGTGATTCCGACCTTACCGAAGAGGTAAAAATAGAGGAACAGGAAACCAAAGAGGAAGTCGAATACAATGATCCGTTTGTAAAGAAAGACAAAGAGTAAACGGATCCATCGTAACCGGCAAAGGTGACAGAAAGGAGATACTAACTATGATTGATGAGATTCTCGCTTACAACAAACAGTTCGTTGAGGAAAAGAAATACGAACAGTATGCTGCAGGAAAACTGCCACAGAAAAAGATTGCCATCGTAACCTGTATGGATACCCGTCTTACAGAGCTGCTTCCGGCTGCACTGGGAATCAAGGGCGGCGACTGCAAGATCATTAAGAATGCCGGCGGCGTTGTATCAAGTGCTTTTGGTTCTGTAGTCAGAAGTCTTCTGGTGGCCATCATTGAGCTGGGTGTGGAAGAGGTCATGATCATCGGCCATACCGACTGCGGTGTATCTCATATTGATGCAGACATGATGATCACCCATATGCAGAAGAGAGGCATTGATACAGATGCAATCGATCTGATCAAATACTGTGGTGTTGATTTTGACAAGTGGCTGGCAGGTTTTGAGACAGTGGAGATATCTGTAAAAGAAACCGTTGATATGCTTCGTAACCACCCGCTGATTCCGAAGGATGTAAGGATCGGCGGATATGTCATTGATACCGTGACCGGTGAACTGACCGTTGTATCAAAAGCTATGGAGGGTGTGATCAAAGCACGCCGTTACGAATAAGAAACCGGAGTAAAACAGGATGCTGGGAGAATGTATTGAAAACTTAAGAAGGAGATGTCCGCTGGTTCATAACATCACCAATGTAGTGGCCATCAATGATGTGGCAAACGTGGTGCTGGCATGCGGGGCAAGACCCATCATGTCGGATGAACCCTGTGATATTCAGGAGATCACTTCCATCTGTGACGGATTGAATATCAACATCGGAATGCTGAAGAAGTATACAGCTGAGAGTATGCTCCTGGCAGGAAAGAAACAGAAGGAACTGGGAAGACCCAGAGTACTGGATCCGGTGGGAGTGGGAGCTTCCTCCTTTCGGAAGGAAACCGTCTTTAACCTGATCCGGGAAGTGGGATTTACCGCTATCAGAGGGAATATTTCTGAGATCAAGACCTTGTCCATGGGCACCGGTAATACCACAGGTGTGGATGCAGATCTTGCAGATCAGATAACGGAAGAGAATCTGGATCAGATCATTCCCTTTATTAAGGCATTTTCCGGAAAGGTGGGAGCGGTCATTGCGGTGACCGGTTCCATTGATCTGGTATGCAATAAAGAAGTCTGCTATGTGATCCGAAACGGAAGAGCCGAGATGGGAAAGATCACAGGAACAGGCTGTATGTTATCCGGAATGCTGGCGTCATATCTGGCTGCCAATCCGGGAAACGAACTGGAAGCAGCTGCGGCTGCTGTCTGCACGATGGGCCTGGCAGGTGAGATTGCCTGGTCGCGGATGCAGGAGGGAGACGGCAATGCCTCTTATAGAACGAAAATCATCGATGCCATCTATAACATGGATGGGGAAACATTGAACAAAGGAGCGAATTATGAACTGCGATAAGAAAGATCTGCTGCTGTATGCAGTAACAGACAGCACCTGGCTGAAAGGGAGAAGTCTCAGCGAGGTAGTAAAACTCAGCCTGGAGGGAGGCATCACTTTCCTGCAGCTGAGAGAGAAAAATCTCGACAGGGAGGCATTTCTGGAAGAAGCAAAGGCTTTGAAAAAACTGGCAAAGGAGTACGGTGTTCCGCTGGTGATCAATGACAGTGTGGATATCGCCATGGAGATCGATGCAGACGGAGTTCATGTTGGCCAGAGTGATATGGAGGCAGGAGATGTCCGTGCAAAACTGGGACCGGATAAGATCATCGGAGTGTCTGCAAGAACCGTAGAACAGGCAGTTCTGGCGGAGCAGAGAGGAGCCGACTATCTGGGCGTGGGCGCAGTATTCCAGACAGGTACAAAGCTGGATGCGAAGCCTCTGGATCATAAGGTGCTCAAGGCGATCACAGAAGCAGTATCCATTCCGGTTGTAGCCATCGGAGGAATCACTAAAGACAATATCCCGGAGCTGGCAGGAAACGGTGTGGCAGGTGTAGCAGTTGTCAGTGCCATCTATGCCCAGGAGGATATTAAAGGAGCAACTGAGGAACTGAAAAAGATCACGGCGAAGATGGTAGAGGCGTAGATCGCAAAATAAAAAACTGTGAAGAATGAGTTTTCATTCCTCACAGTTTTTTTTATGAATGCAACGAGCGAAAAGCGCATAGCGAGTTTTTGCTTGATTGCCTGATCTTTAGAAGTTGGTATCTTCTCCGAAGAGAACTCCATAATAGTTTGTGTTTACGACACGTTCGGAGTACATAATCTTGTTAAGTGCCTGATTGTGTTTCTGGTTGATATATTCTGTCCATTCAGGTCCGGCCAGCTGTCCGGAACCATCTGTCAGGTAATCATTGCCACTGGATGAATCATGATAGATCGCATCAGTCAGCCAGCTGTGGTTACCCCATACAACCATTGCCTCTGTAGTAGGATCCAGAACATCACGTCCCGGAAGAAGGCGGGAATCAAACTCCAGACCAAAGAGGTTCAGAATGGTTGGTACCATATCGATGGAATAAGTTGGGGAAGAGATTGTAACCGGTGCTACATAACCTTCCTCAGAAGGATCTTTTTCCATGCATTTGGACCAGATGATACCTACGCTGTGATCCAGCTCTTTCCAGTTGGTGTAAACATATCCATACAGGTCTGCCAGGTAATCCTGGTCGTTGCCAAAGGTTGCGGACTGCTCCAGACCATAAGGATAATGATCAGGAACAAGGGCGATGACTGTGCTGTCTGCAAGACCTGCAGCCTCCAGCTTATTGATCATGAGTTCAAGGGCACGATCAAGCTCCATCTGGTAACAGAGATAGTACTTGGTTGTCTCCTGATAACGGTCGCCATAGAACTGGTTTACAATATCGATATATTTATCGGTCAGTCCATTCTGCACATAATTGCTGTGGCCACTGAGAGTCATGTAGTAGACACTGAATGGTGCATTGCCCATGTAAGTATCCATTGTTGCGTCGAACATCATCGTATCGGTAGGATAGGTGACTCCTGTTAAGTCCTCCAGACCCTGGAATGAAGCAATAAACTCTGAATAGCCAAGATTCTGATGGGTCAGATAACGGCTGTAGTATTCCTGGTCTCCGTTATGGAAAGCACGGGAGAAGTAATTCTGTCTCTGCAGTGCATTACCAGGTGTGAAGTACAGGTTGTTGTGCTGGGTTTCCAGAATCGTCTCTTCACCATCAAGCGGGATGAGACCTGTTACAAAAGAAAACTCTCCGGTGGAGGTGGATCCACCCCAGGAAGGCTGATAGAAGTCCTTGAATCGGAAACCATTGTTAGCCATACGATACAGAGTCGGGGTCAGATTCGGGTCAACAGCGCAATCAGAAAGTGCTTCCGCTGTGATCATGATCAGGTTTTTGCCTGCAAATGCTCCGGTATAATTGTTTTTATGACCAGGAGCAAGGCTATTCACATACTGATGCATCTGCTGAACGGTTTCATCACCGGTGGATGCCATCAGAGCATCAAAATCAATATTCATGATATTGAGCTCATCGTAGGCAACAGGTGTTCCGGTTGTTGGCTCTGGAGCTGTTTCCTGAGTTTCAGGTGCAGCTTCCTGTGTTTCGGATGGAGTTTCCGCTGCAGGAGTTGGTGTTGGAACAGGTGTGACAGGTTTTTCCACGGCACTGTCTGTGTCAAACACGAAATCAGACTGATATTTGTTACCAAAGAGTGCATACTTGGTATCCAGTCTGATGGTAGTCAGAAGACCAAACTTCTGGGTGGCTGTATTGAAACTGTAACTCTCTTTGTAGATGGAACCGGATTTTCCGGTAATCGCAAAAATCCATGTGAGAAGATAGAGTACAAGACCTGCAGCGATACAGATGATTTTTCGGATCGGCTGCTGTGTTACCTTCAGGCGCCATCTTCTGTAACAGAGGACATAGAGCACAGTTGGGATCAGATACAGGATGATCAGCAAAAGCCCGGAGAAGATCGCAGCAAAGAGCTGGCTGGAATAGTGTTTCATAATACCGCCGGCACCATGCAGGATTACATTATATGGCATATACTGCTGAAAACTGTTCTTGATCAGACATTCTGTTATGAATATGACCGCGATTACACCAATGATAATACCCTTGATCCAGATATAAAATCTTCTGGGAAGAAAGGTAAGAAGGGTGGTAATAATCAATCCGCTGCTTACTGCGAAGAAGACCGGAAAGAACAGGGATATGTTGTTTCCGCGGATGATCATAAGCAGTAATTCATAATAGGCCAGGATCAGAGGAAGCGAAATCAACTGGAGTGGATTTCGGATCAGCTTCACAAGACGTCTTTCATAGGGATTTGTCAGTTTTGTTCTGGATCTTCGTTTCTTTTTAGAACGAACTTTTTTTGAAGATTCCATATGAAACATCCTCTTTTCATATATAAATATAGTAAATTTTGATTTTTGATTTCAGAAAAAAGAAACTGTGAAAAATGACTTGGCATCTTTCACAGCTTCTGTTGAAGTTTTTCTAAATCGGGATTAAGCCTCTGAATTAGTGGATGTCGTTATCGATGATGTATTTGAGCATGATAGCTTCATCTTCTTTGTTGTCGCAGAACAGCTCAAGATCATCTCCAGCCTGGTTTACCAGAGCTGCGATTGCGATATACTGAGTCAGCTGAGATTTCAGGTTGAATTTATCACCGTATGGAGATACAAGATAAACCTGATCTTTGCACTCGTTTACTGCTGCAAGAAAGCTGTTAACCTGATTAGCGTCTTTTAATTTCATAATAAGTACCTCATATATTCTTAAGATATTTTTTTTGGTTTACAATGTGATTATATCATCCAATATTAAAAATGCAAGTGTAATAATCATGGAAATACAGGATATTTTTATGAAAAAATTGGCTTATATGCTATACTGATTTATAAAGGAGGCGGACGATGAAGAATCCGGATTCAATCATATTTCATATTGATGTTAATTCTGCTTTCCTGAGCTGGAGTGCGCTGAAGCTTCTTCAGGAGGGAGCGGAAGTGGATCTTAGATCTGTTCCTTCTATAGTAGGAGGAGATCAGAAAACCCGTCATGGGATCGTGCTTGCAAAATCCATTCCGGCAAAAAAGTATGGGATCCAGACTGCAGAGACTGTGGCATCAGCCCTGCAGAAATGTCCGGATCTGGTCATGGTTCCGCCGGAGCATTCCTACTACCGGGAACAGAGCAGGAAGCTCATGTCTTATTTGTCAGAGATCTGTCCGGTGATCCAGCAGGTCAGTGTCGATGAGTGCTATATGGATTTTGAACCGGTGCGGAAAAAATATGCCTCGGCAGAAGCATGTGCAAGAAGGATCTGTGACGGTGTACGGGAAACCTTTGGTTTTACCGTGAATGTGGGTATCTCAGACAGAAAGATCCTGGCTAAGATGGCCTCAGACTTTGAGAAGCCTGACAAGGTCCATACCCTTTATGCCAGCGAGATCAGCAGCAAGCTCTGGCCGCTCCCCATCGGTGAACTGCATATGTGTGGAAAGAGTGCGGCGGCTAAGCTTCGGACAATGGGAATCAATACTATTGGAGATCTTGCGGTACTGGATGTATCCTATGCGGAAAACTGGCTGAAGAAGCAAGGCAGGATGCTCTGGGAGTTTGCCAACGGAATCGATGACCGGGAGGTTGAAACAGAACCCTTCAGAGCCAAAGGAGTAGGTAATTCCACCACCCTCTCAAAGAATGCCCTTACAAGAGAGGAAGCATGCTCTGTATTAAAGATGCTGAGCAAAAAAGTAGCAGAGCGTTTGGACAAGCAGGCATTTCTGGCAGGTGGTGTATGCACAGAGATCAAATATGCCAGCTTTCAGAGTGTTTCCCACCAGACTGTGTTAAAGACAGAGACTTCAGACCCGGAGAAATTCTATAAGGCAGCCTGTGAACTTTTCGATGAGATCTGGAACGGAGATCCCATCCGACTACTGGGAGTCAGGACCACTAGGCTGGTGGATAAGGGTACACCGGTACAGTTGAATCTCTTTGATTTTCAGAAGGATCTGGAGAAAGAGAAAAAGGATAAGGCTGAGGAAGCGAAGAGACAGTCACTTGAGGCGGCCATTGGTTCTATCAAGAAACGTTTCGGAGAGAAGGCAATACAGAAGGGCTTAGACAGAAAAAACAGTTA
>JAKSRN010000540.1 GCA_024403585.1 Lachnospiraceae bacterium
GTTCGGCTGCGAACCAGCTGTGTCAGCTCTCCGATATTGGACAGCGAACCGTAAGAAAGGATTACATCCTCTTCTCCTGCGAGTTCGTAGGCACGCTCCACTGCCTTCTCCAGAGTACCACAGACCTCCACAGATGGATTCACCTTTGCTACCGCCTCTGCAAGAGCATCTGCATGAAGGGCTCTTGGATTACCCGGTGTCTCGATCGCCAGGATCCTTTTTGCCAGCGGTGCGGTCAGGCGGATGACCTCTTCATAATCTTTGTCTTTAAAGATTCCAAGAATCGTATAGACATCCCTTCCCTGGAAATACATCTTCACAGACTCAGCCAGTTTCTCTGCTGCTGCCGGATTATGGGCACCATCCACAAAGAAGTACGGCTCTTTTCCGATACAGGTAAAACGGCCATTCCACTGTGTTTTCTTCATGCCCTCATAGATATCCTCATCACTGAGTGCCACACCCCTGTCTTTAAGAGCATGGAGGGCAGTCCAGGCAGTAATGGCATTCTCCAGCTGCACGCTGCCAGGTAAAGTGATGGCGATCCGACTTCCTCTGTACAAGAACTCTTGTCCTTCCAGAGTATTGGATACCACTTCAGCCTCCTCCGGATGACCTTGAACAAAAGGAACATCCAGTTCACTGCAGCGGCGTTTTATAGATTCAATTGCTTCCGGATCCTGTTTTCCAGTCACGCAGGAACAGCCTCTTTTAGCAATACCGGACTTGGTCCAGGCGATCTCGCCTAAAGTATTGCCCAGGTATTCCTGATGTTCCAGGCTGATGGAAGCAAGAACAGCAACTTCCGGAGCCGGAATCACATTGGTAGCATCACCTTCGCCACCCATGCCGCACTCCAGTACCGCAAAGTCACAGTTTTCTTTCTTAAAATACAGGAAGCACAGGACAGTCTCCAGCTCAAAAGGAGACGGACATGGAATCCCTTTTGCTTCCATGCGGTCCACAGCATCACTGATTTCCTTTGCAAGCAGAGTATACTCTTCTTTGGTGATCTCCTGACCATTGATCTGGAAACGCTCCTCATAAGAATATAAAGTTGGCGAGATATAACGTCCAACCTTATATCCTGCATGGGTCAGCGTGGTGGAAATATAGGAGAGGATACTTCCCTTTCCGTTGGTGCCGGCGATATGAATATATTTCAATCCCCTCTCCGGATGGTCCAGCTCCTCCAGCAATGCCTCGATACGGTCCAGTCCGATATGGATGCCGATATTTTTCCCTTCCATAAAGGTTCTGGCTTCCTGATAATTCATACTATGTTCTCCTTATGCGGATTTCTTATGTAGGTACGTGATTTTCTTACGCGAAAGCAGGTT
>JAKSRN010000541.1 GCA_024403585.1 Lachnospiraceae bacterium
ATATGGACATATGTTTTCTTCTATGGAAAAATGCTTTTCCCTTGAATTTCCTTGAAAAGTATACATCCATCAGTAGCAAAAAAAAAGGATATTTCAGGCAAAAAAAGTAAAATTAGTTATTTACATCAGGGAAAGACTGCTATATACTACATCTTGAAAACGATGAAACGCAATTGAAAACGATTTCAATTCGCGCAAGGGCAACGAGTCAAGTGTATGCTTGCATGGATATGACGGTTGCCCGTTAACGAGGGAAACTCGAAAGAGCGTGTTATAACTCGTTCAAAAAACAGGAAAAAGACAATAAAGGATACCAACAAAAACAGGAGGAAATCTTCAATGGGAAAGACAATTGATGTTACTGCATTAGGTGAGCTGCTGATCGACTTCACAGAGAATGGAACCAGCACACAGGGAAACCCAATCATGGAGGCAAACCCAGGCGGAGCACCATGTAACGTGCTTGCTATGCTGAAAAGACTTGGACATGAGACAGCATTTATCGGAAAAGTCGGTGATGATATGTTCGGAACTCAGCTGGAGGGTGCTCTGAAAGAGGTTGGTATCTCAACAGAGGGACTGATCAAAGATAAAGACGTTCACACAACTCTGGCATTTGTACATACATTCCCAGATGGAGACAGAGATTTCTCCTTCTACCGTAAACCGGGTGCAGATATGATGCTTTCTGTTGCAGATGTAAAAGAGAACCTCTGCACAGATTCCAAGATCTTCCACTTCGGATCCCTGTCCATGACAGATCCTGTATGTGAGGAGGCAACACTCTACGCTGTTAAAAAAGCAAAAGAGGCTGGTGCTGTGATCACTTACGATCCAAACCTTCGTGAGCCTCTGTGGGAGTCTCTGGACAAAGCTGCTGAGAAGATTGCTCAGGGTATGGAGCTCTGCGATGTTATGAAGATCTCTGACAACGAGATCCAGTGGTTCACAGGAGAGCAGGATTTCGAGACAGGTGTTCGTATCCTTCAGGAGAAATATCCAAACATCAAACTTCTTCTTCTCTCCCTTGGAAAAGACGGAAGCCTTGCATTTACAAAGAACGCAAAAGCATTCGTACCTGCAGTTCTTCGTGAGAACACAATCGAGACAACAGGCGCAGGAGATACCTTCTGTGGATGTGTCCTTCACTATATCCTTGAGAACGGCCTGAAAGATTTTACTGAGGCTGAGCTCACAGAGATGCTGACATTTGCAAACAAAGCAGCATCCCTTATCACCACAAGAAAAGGCGCTCTTCGAGTAATGCCTACCCTCGAGGAGATTGCTAATTCATAAACCAACCCTTAACTGAATAGTAGTATGAGAAAGCGGTCTG
>JAKSRN010000542.1 GCA_024403585.1 Lachnospiraceae bacterium
TTGACAAAGCAGATATTGTAATTCTGGAGATCAACGAGAACCTGCCATGGATTTATGGCGGTTCTGATGAGTGTATCCATATCTCCGAGGTGGACTATATTGTGGAGGGCGATCATCCGGCTCTTCCTGATCTGGGTGGAAACATTGCGCCGACACCGGAAGATATTAAGATTGCTGAGAATATCATGCCATATATCCCATCCGGTGCAACTTTGCAGCTTGGTATCGGCGGCATGCCGAACACGCTTGGAAACATGCTTGCAGATTCCGATCTTCGCAATCTTGGCATGCATACAGAGCTTTGTTCCGATGCATACCTGAAGCTTTATAAAACAGGTAAACTCAACAACCGTAAGAAGACGCTTCATAAAGGCAAGGGTCTTACGGGTATGGTAATCGGCTCAAAAGAGTTGTATGAATGGGCGGACCACAACCCAGGTCTGATCATTGCACCCCTTGAATATGTGAATGCTGTTGAGAATATCGCAAAAAATGACAACATGATCTCCATCAACAACTGTATTGCCGTGGATCTTTACGGTCAGGTCTGTGCCGAAAGTGCCGGCCTGCGCCATATCAGTGGTACAGGTGGTCAGCTGGATTATGTGACAGGTGCAGCTATGTCCAAGGGCGGCAAGTCCTTTATCTGTATGACCTCAACCTATCGCGATCATGACGGAGTGCTGAGATCCCGAATCGTTCCGCATTTTGAGGGGGATATTGTTACGGATCCTCGCAGCCAGAGTTATTATTTTGCAACCGAGTATGGTGTTGTTAACCTGGTTGGCCGCAGTACCTGGGAGCGTGCAGAATTGCTGATTTCCATTGCCCATCCGGACTTCAGAGATGAGCTGATCCGCGAGGCAGAGAAACAGAAAATCTGGATTCGCTCCATGAAACGATAAAGAGAATGCAAGGGAAATGCAGGATACAGGACACTGTCTGACTTTATACTTTTTCTGCGGTTTATTGAAGAGATGTAGTGCTGACTCTGCCAACCTATGATATAATGAGATAACTCGGGAAAGGAAAGAGAAAAACATGCGTTATATCATCAATGGATTTGATGTGCCGGAACTTGATTTCTGGGTACGGGTACAGGGAATTACAACAGAAAAACAGAGATATCAGCTTCTTGAGGGCATGACCATCTATGCCAGAGGAAGAACCTGTCAGATCATTGACGATGGAGAGAATCCGGATGACGATGAGTGTTAAGGATGAAACCGATGGAAAATCGCGTTTGCGACTTTCTATCGGTTTTTCTTTTATTTAAAGGAGATATGTGTTATCATAAAGTCTGTATAACCGTATTGATAGGGGATACTATGC
>JAKSRN010000543.1 GCA_024403585.1 Lachnospiraceae bacterium
CCTGTACGTGCAGTCAGATAGCTGATCACAGCCTGATGTACGCCCTGTTTGTAGGCAAATTCTTTCCAGCAATCAAACTCCGGCTGGATATCCATTCTCTTTACACGGTCCAAAGTAACCACATCAAATTCACGAACAGACTTGTTGTACTCCGGCGGGTTACCGGCCGCAACGATCAGCCATCCCTCCGGAATTCTGTGATTTCCAAAAGTCTTGCACTGCAGGAACTGCAGCATGGCCGGCGCCAGTGTCTCAGATACACAGTTGATCTCATCCAGGAAAAGAATTCCCTCAGTCAGTCCGGTCTCTTCCATCTTCTCATAAACAGAAGCAACGATCTCACTCATGGTATATTCTGTCACATGGAACTTATCCTCGCCGTACAGTTTCTCCTGAATAAAAGGAAGACCGATGGCACTCTGTCTGGTGTGATGTGTGATCGTATAGGCAACCAGCGCAACCCCTGCTTCCTCAGCAACCTGCTCTACAATCTGAGTCTTACCGATACCAGGCGCTCCTAAAAGAAGCACAGGTCTCTGATGCACCTGCGGCAGCATGTATTTTCCTTCTTCATCCTTTAACAGGTAAGCCTCCAGGGTATCCCGGATCTCCTGTTTTGCTCTCTTAATATTCATCGCTTAATCCTCTATGTAAAAATTCTGGTCGAATTACCACTTTCGTTTGGTATCCCCCGTTGTCTCCAGCAGATCCTCCGGTGTCAGCACCAGCTTCATCGCCCATGACGGCACATCCAGATCCTTATAATCCTCCTGGAAAAAGATGAATGCTGTTTCAAACAGTGGTCTCATGGCAGGATATGTGCCATAACCATCTGTAAAATACAACATTCCCTTCAGATGGGTAAATGCCTTCTCTCGCATCAGCTGATTCACATATCCGAAAACCGGACGGAAATCCGTTCCGCCCCGTCCCTTAACGGTAAAGCCCTTCAGATACTTGTCCATCTCTTCCGGTGAATGGATCACCGTATCATCTTGGATCCGTTCATCACACTGAACAATGTGCACACGGATCCTGGTATGGAAACTGCCGCTCTCTGTAAGAATGGAATAGGTTTCCTCCAGAAACTTTCGCACCAGCTCACCATCTGTCGACATGGATGTATCAATGGCAATAACAAAATCTTCTACCTTTTTCACCTCACAGGTTTCCTGCGGCTCAATCAGCGGAACATTGCCAAAATGCTCCAGACCATAACAGTAATAGATGGTATCAAAGGTATCCAGATCCGCCTTCATCTCTTCTTTCAGGACTGCAAACTTCTGCAGGAAATTGCGGTAAGAATATTTTCTTCTGTTTCTCACTTCCA
>JAKSRN010000544.1 GCA_024403585.1 Lachnospiraceae bacterium
CTTTTCTATATCAAAGAATGCTCCTGGCTAGCATGTGAGCAGTGACACGAAAAGGGGCAGGTACAAAAAGTTGCTAAAAAAGTCACCAAAATGTACCTGTCCCTAAAGGTTGCAAAAATACTACTGCCCGTATCGTTTTGTCATCCAGGCTGCTATTTTCTTCATCTCGTCTACGCATTCTCTTGGTTCTGTGATCGTGATGGCATCTCCTAAGCCGATGATCCAGGCATAGAACTGTGTACTGGTGCTGACGGTCACGATGGCCTCGAACTGCTTATCGTTTCGTTTCAGCATGAGCACATCTTTTCCAAAACGGTCCACCAATGGGTTGGCAACCCAGTTATCACAGAGCATGTGGACTTTCCGGTCTTTGCCCATGAACATGCCAAACATCTTTGTATCGTATTTATCTGTTCCCAGTTTTTTGTAGTCTTCTTCGCCGATCCGTGCCTGCCCTTCCAGAATCCGGATATTCTTTAGCTTATCGATTCGAAAATGTCGGATTGGGCTTTTTCCTTCTTCTATGGGTTCTTTATAGGCAACAAGGTAATACTTTCCGTCGTCATAGACTAGTTCCCATGGGCTCAGGATGTATTTGCCACTGGTGTTTTTCAGGATCGGTCTGCGCTGGTAATCCCACATGAAATAGTCGCAGGAGATCTTACAGTTTCCGATGATGGCCTGATTAAGCTGATCCAGGATCTTCTTGGTTGCTGCACTGGTTTTGATTCGTGAGCCTGGCTGCAGTACGCTGATAAGAGATTTGCGCTGGTACTTGCTGGTAAGTGATTTGAGTTTTGCTACCAGCTTGGAGGATTCCTGGGCGGAAACTACCTGGGAGGACTGTACGATGTCAATCAGCATCTTCAGTTCGGATAATGAGAAGAGGCGGTCTTTCAGTCTGTACAGCCTTGGGTTAGTTGTTTCGTCGATATCCAGTCTTTCGGATCCTCCATCCCTTTCCAGGTCAAGGAAGGTTTCAATTGTTGAGATATCTTTATAGATGCCCTTTCTCTCTGCGACGATTCCGTAGCGCTGTTCCAGCCGCTCGGTGATCTGCACTCGGTTGATGGGATGGTTTTCGTCGGTATCTTCTTTGAGGATCTGATGAACACAGAGAAGTTTCAGTTTCTGGTCGCATCGATCTCGGGTTGGTTTTATCTGCTCTTCCATTCGTTCTCCTTGGGGACGGTGTCTACGCTCCGCTTCGGTCGGCTCTTATGTGGTCCACCGGACCACCCGCCTTTTGTCACATGGATGGTTCTTTTGTCACGAGGAGTGTCCCTCTGTCACGGGGTGCGTACCTCTGGCTCGGGG
>JAKSRN010000545.1 GCA_024403585.1 Lachnospiraceae bacterium
CAAGAAAGGATATAGATATGGAAAAGAAAATCATCAGCACAACAAAAGCACCAGCAGCAGTAGGCCCATACGTTCAGGCAATCCAGGCAGGAAACTTCCTTTATGCATCCGGACAGCTGGGACTGATCCCAGAGACCGGCACCCTTCCGGAAGGCGTAGAGGCTCAGACAGTACAGGCTCTTAAGAACGTAGAAGCAATCCTGACAGAAGCAGGCTATACAAAAGAAGACGTAATCAAAACATCCGTATTCCTGGATGATATCAATGATTTTGCAACAATCAACGGCATCTATGCAGACTTCTTCGGCGAGCATCGTCCGGCAAGATCCTGTGTAGAAGTAGCAAAACTTCCAAAAGGCGGCCTCATCGAGATTGAGATCATCGCTGCAAAATAAACAGATATGAAGATAGTTACACTTATTGAAAATACCGACGGCGGAACTGGTCTTCACTCAGAGCACGGTCTGTCCGTATACATTGAAACAGAAAAACACAAAGTCCTTGTAGACGCCGGCTCCAGCGAAAAAGCCTGTGAGAATGCCAAATCCCTTGGGATTGATCTCTCTATGGTCGACAGCCTTGTTCTCAGCCATGGTCATTACGACCACAGCGGAGGAATCCTTCCATTCACTGAGTGCAACTGCAAAGCACACATCTACATGCAGAAGAGTGCAGGCTATGATTACGTAGCAGATCATGATGAGAAAGAGGAATCAGACAATAAGATGCAATACGGCGGAATCGATAAAATCCGCTATATCGGAATCGACAAAAAGATCCTCTCGCTCCCACAGCTCAGAGCGCTGACCATGGAAGAGGGCGAAATCTATAAGATTGATGACGAATTACAGATCTTTTCAGGAATCAAAGGAAACAGATTCAGTCCAAAAGGCAACAGTAAACTTTACAAGCTGGAAGACGGACAGGTAAAACAGGACGATTTCGTTCATGAAGAATGTCTTGCAGTATTCGCAGAAGGAAAGAAACTTCTCTTCTCCGGCTGTGCCCACAATGGCATCGTTAACATCCTGGATCGCTACAAAGAACTCTATGGCTGTGATCCGGACTATGTATTCAGTGGTTTCCATATGATGAAAGACGGCGAATACGATGAAGAAGATCTTGCCATCATCAAAGGGACTGCAGAAGAGTTAAAGAAAAAAGAGACTGTCTACTACAGCGGCCACTGCACAAGCCAGGCAGGATTCGATATCCTGAAAGAGATTCTGGGAGAGCAGCTGCAGTATATGCACAGCGGAACTATAGTCAATATCTAGAAAATATGTAACAAAGGGACACTCCATGTGACAGAAGGCG
>JAKSRN010000546.1 GCA_024403585.1 Lachnospiraceae bacterium
GTAGTTTTGCCAAGAAAAAAGTGCATAACTCCCCTTACCCCATAAAACCGATCCTGATCCGTCTTATGCAGCAGTTGATTTTTTTATCTGCTTGTTGTGGAATTTATAAAGATTCTGTCCGATAGAGACGAGATATATTTCGAGTTGGACAGATTTGATACCTCTTCGGACGATCCGCTTGTACCAACGGTCATTCTTCATGATGCCAAACGTGCCTTCTGCCTGGATCGATCGGTTCATTCTGAGCAGTGCCCCGTGGATGCTTTCCAGGTTTTCCATCACTTCCCGATGCATGGCAGTCAGCTCACGGTTGATCCTTACAGTACGGTTTTTGTCTGTCTTTTTGCAACTGTCTGCATATGGGCATCCACTGCAATCTTCGCACTGATATATTTCTTCCTGCCTGCCGTAGTTGTTCCCTTTCACATGCTGACGGTACATAAGGTGGAATGCTTTTCCGTTTGGGCATCTCATGATTCCGTCTTTACCGATCGGAAAGTTCACCGCACGGAATGGGTCTTCATGATACTTCTTATCTGTCGTTTCCTTCTTGAACATCGTGAACTTCATGTATTTTTCCATCCCGTTTTGTTCACAGAAGATGTAGTTGTTATAGGAACCATAGCCGGCATCCGCTACCGGATACTTCGGATATGATCCATAGATATCCTTAAACTTATCCATCAACGGGACAAAACAGTCCATATCAGAACGGTACTGGTTCACATCTACAACTGCGATATATTCATCTGCTACACCGATCTGGACATTGTACGCCGGAAGCAGCTGGTCGTTTCCCATGTAGTCTGTTTTGATTCTCATGAAGGTGGCGGAATGGTCTGTTTTGGAATAGCTGTTTCTTCCGTCACCGCAGATGGCGATCTTTTCCACGTATTCTTCCAGCTTATCTGCATACTCAGTAAGTCTCTCATAATGACGCTGCTGCATGCTTTTATGATGTCCGCGGCCACTCACGAACGCTGATTCATCCAGCTGCCATACTTCTGCATACTTTTCCGCAGCTTCCCTCAGGTATTCGGGTGCGTATTCCGTATTGATCATGAGTCTCACGCCGGTGTATGATAGTTCTTCATTGATCTCCTTAAAGAGGACGGTGATCTTATCGAACAGGCGGTACCTGGATCTTTCGGTCGCTTTCTTCCAAACCCAGGAGTACTTGTTCGCATTCGCTTCAAACTTGGAGCCGTCGATATAAAGATGCGAAAGATCTACATGTTCTATCTCAAAAATCTTTCTGTTGATGTCATTGAATATCTCTTCGACAGAATCCCCGATCACTTCATTGATGAAGT
>JAKSRN010000547.1 GCA_024403585.1 Lachnospiraceae bacterium
CGCCTCATCAGCCTCCCAGGTATGCCTTCTGTACCGCCGGATCATGCAGCAGCTCTTTTCCTGTACCTGTTGCTGCAATTTTTCCTGTCTCCAGAACGTATCCTCTGTGGGCAATGGAAAGGGCCTGCTGAGCGTTCTGCTCTACCAGAAGAATGGTTGTGCCTGCCTCATTCAGCTCTTTGATGATCTGGAAGATCTGATCTACCAGGATTGGAGCAAGACCCATGGATGGCTCGTCCAGCATCAGTACTCTCGGTTTGCTCATCAGCGCACGGCCCATAGCCAGCATCTGCTGCTCTCCACCGGAGAGTGTTCCTGCTACCTGTTTGTAACGCTCTTTCAGACGTGGGAAGCGATCATAGATATCAGCCATGGAATCTTTGATCTCGTTCTTTGGTCTGGAGAAAGCACCCATCTCCAGGTTCTCTTCTACGGACATCTGCAGGAAGATACGACGGCCTTCCGGGCAGAGTGCCAGTCCCTTGCTTACCATCTTGGATGCCGGAACGCCTACCAGAGACTGTCCGTCAAACTCGATAAGACCGGATCTTGGTTTTAACAGACCGGATACAGTGTTCAGTGTGGTGGATTTACCTGCACCGTTGGCACCGATCAGTGTTACGATCTCGCCTTCATTTACCTCGAAGGAAATGCCTTTAATGGCATGAATGCTGCCATAATATACATGTACATCTTCAGCTCTTAAAAGACTCATGTTACTCCTCCTCCTTCTTCTTACCAAGGTAAGCTTCGATAACCTGTGGGTTGCTCTGGATCTCGGATGGAGTTCCCTTAGCAATGATTCTACCGAAGTTCAGAACTGCGATACCCTCACAGATTCCCATTACCAGGTTCATATCATGCTCGATCAGAAGAACGGCAATCTGGAATTTATCACGGATGTAGCGGATTGTATCCATCAGCTCAGCTGTCTCGGATGGGTTCATACCTGCTGCAGGCTCATCCAGAAGAAGAAGCTTTGGCTCAGTTGCCAGCGCACGGATGATCTCCAGACGTCTCTGTGCTCCATATGGAAGGGAACCAGCCGGAACATCAGCCAGATCCTGCATATCGAAGATACCAAGAAGATCGAGAGCTTTCTCATGGATTCTTCTCTCTTCTTTTCTGTATTTCGGTGTACGGAAGATACCATCCAGCATGTTGTAGTTTACATGGTTGTGAAGACCGATACGAACGTTCTCCTCAACAGTCAGTTTGTCGAACAGACGGATGTTCTGGAAAGTTCTGGCAATACCTGCCTGGTTTACCTGTACGGTAGACATCTTTCCAAGCTCCTGGCCGTCCAGCATGAT
>JAKSRN010000548.1 GCA_024403585.1 Lachnospiraceae bacterium
TTGCGGCAACTGTTACGAGATATGTCCGACGAGAGCTGTCGAGAAAAGAGGATGATCATGAATCAGTCAGAACGCAGAAAGTACTTGATCGGTGCTTTGCTGAAAGAAAACAGAAGATATCAGCGGATGCAGATTCCGAAAGATGTGAATGAACAGAAACAGCTTCTGCGCTCTCTCATGAATGTCCGCTTTGCAGCCCAAATCACAGAAGAATTTGCTGCTGTTCAGGATGAATATCTGCAGGATGTAAACGCTGAAAAGGGATTTATAACGCTGTCGGATATGGAAGAACTGCAGCCTGATCTGTTCCTCTGGCAGGGAGATATTACGCGCCTCAAGGTCGGTGCGATTGTCAATGCTGCCAACAGCGGCATGACCGGCTGCTATCAGCCCTGTCACAACTGCATTGATAATTGCATTCATACCTATGCCGGAATTCAGCTGCGAAATTTCTGTGCGGAGCTGATGGAAAAGCAGGGCTATGAGGAGCCGACAGGTCAGGCAAAAATCACCCCGGGCTTCAATCTGCCTTGTGAGTATGTGATTCATACGGTAGGTCCGATCGTGCAAGGACATTTGACTACCCGCCATGAGGAACTGCTTCGATCCTGCTATGAATCCTGCCTGAAAATCGCAGATGAAAACAATGTAGGAAGCATTGCCTTCTGCTGTATTTCCACCGGTGTATTCATGTTCCCGAACAGACGGGCGGCGGAGATTGCGGTGCAGACTGTAAAGGAGTATAAGCAGACTACCGGAAGTCAGATTAAGGTCATTTTCAATGTGTTTAAGGATGTAGATTTGGAAATCTATAAGGGGCTTCTATCATGATTGGTAAGAAAAGGATCACATTTGAAAGCTTTTTAAGCGGCATTCCCGCGAGAGATTATATCTTTCAGAAGACTCCTTACGAAGAGCAGATTCGTCAGGCGGCAAAGATGATACAGGAAGCGGACTATGTGCTGATGGGTGCCGGAGCCGGTATGAGTGCAGCCGCTGGGGCAATTTACGGCGGAGCGTGGTTCAAGGAGAATTTTGCTGATTTCCGTGCTAAGTATGGTGATGGACCGTATATGCAGGATATGTACAGTGCAGGATTCTATCCCTACCCAAGCGAAGAAGCATACTGGGGATACTGGTCAAAACAATGTATGAAAGCCGGAATTGAAGCAGATCATACGCCGCTGCACAGAACACTGCTGTCCATGCTGGACGACAAGAAAATCTTCTGTCTTTCCACCAATGCGGACGGTCAGTTTGAGAAGGCAGGTCTGCCCGTAGATAAGA
>JAKSRN010000549.1 GCA_024403585.1 Lachnospiraceae bacterium
ACATCCATTCCCTGACACATAGGACAATGTCTGTTTTTACAGGAATTGTAATGGATATATTTTGAATGACAGGAATCACACTCACTTACATGAGCCCCCATTTCCGCAGTTCGGCAGTTAAGAATACATTTCGCTGTGAGATACTGTCGGTCAGAAAAATGATGTGTTTCTGCATAATCAGGAAGGAATCTTTCAAACACATCCTGGATCGTTACTTCACTGTTCATTTTTCTTTTTCCTGCCTCTTTTTTTCTTTACAGGATGATCGAGCGGGCTCTTGATTCCCATAAGCGCTTTATTTGAAACATGTATATATCTGTGTGTGGAATCCGAATCACGATGCCCCATCATTGCCTGGATATGCTCCAGGGAAACTCCCTGTTCCACCATATGGCTGGCAAAACTGTGACGGAGCATATGCGGATGGGCATGATCGATACCAACTTCTGTGCCGATCTTTCTGACCATGATCTCTACACCACTTGGTCTTAACGGATTATGCGGACTTTTCAACCCTACGAATAAGTAGTCTCTTTTCGCAGGATAAGATCTCCAGTATTCCGTCAAAAGATCAAGCGCTCTTTGAGAAAGAAGCGTCCAATGATCGCAGTGGTTTTTTCCGGCACGGATATGAACCTGCATTGTGCTTTTATAGATATCTGTCGGAGCAAGACGGCAAAGTTCGCTGACACGCAGACCTGATGAGTACAGAAGCGCAATGATTGCTTTATTCCTGATCTCTGCAGCTGCATCGATCATCTTTTCCACGTTTTCAAGTTCAGTCACACGAGGAAGGATTACATCATTCATCATGCGTGGAACCGCATCCTGATCCCAGGATTTGTGAAGCACAAAACGGTAAAAGAATTTCAGAGCCGAATTAACACCGTTACAATACTGTGTTGATTTATTCTGAACTACGCGAAGTTCATAGATATAATTTCTGGCGTCTTCCAGTGTAAAGCTTTCCGGTTCTTTATAACCGGTCCATTCCATAAATTTATGGATACTGAATGTGTATGTTGCAAGGGTACCTTCTGTCCTGTTGCGGATCAGACATTCCTCTCTCAGTTTGACAAAATATTCTTCGTACATAATAACCTCCATGATAATAGCAACTAAAATGAGTCACTGCCATCATGGAGGTCCACGTAATAAAGAAAATCTCTTGTTAAAAGAGCATTCTGATGTTATTCTATTCATGGCAGTGTTAGTGGTGATCCTGTTTGATTGTTATTTTGTGGTGATTTAACAATACTACTTTTAGGACCCTCTTTCTACTGCC
>JAKSRN010000055.1 GCA_024403585.1 Lachnospiraceae bacterium
GACTGTGATTCCTGCTGATCCGAATGTCAAAAACTTTTCCTATACCGTCGTTGATGGTGAAGTGTATTTCCGTGAAAACTCGATCATGAGAAAAGCAGAATTGAACCAGACTGCCGAAGGTCGTGTAAAAGGTATGGTAGAACTCAGGCAGGTTGTGACAGAGCTTATGAATTATCAGCTGGAGGATTATCCGGAAGAAGATATTCAGGCAAAACAGCGGGAGCTGAATACCATCTATGACAGGTTTACTGCTTCCTATGGGCTTGTCAATTCCCGTGCCAATGCCCAGGCATTTGCCGAGGATTCTTCTTATTATCTGCTGTGTTCATTGGAGAATCTGGATGAAAACGGAAATCTTGAATCCAAGGCAGATATGTTTACCAAACGTACCATTAGACCTGAACGTAATATTAACAGCGTCGATACTCCGGCAGAAGCACTGGCGGTATCTATTGGAGAACGCGGCAAGGTGGATCTGCCTTATATGTCATCACTTCTTGGCACACCGGGCGAATATGATACGATCCTCACAGAGCTTCATGGGGTAATATTCAAGAATCCTATGGAAAATCGAAGTGAAATCACCGCAGGATGGCAGACTGCAGATGAATATCTTTCCGGCAATGTCAGGGAAAAATTGAAGATGGCACAGCTGGCAGCGCAGAATGATCCTTTGTTTTCTGTTAATGTGGCAGCACTGGAGAAGGCACAGCCGAAAGACCTGGATGCATCGGAGATTGATGTCCGTCTGGGTGCAACATGGATTGACCGAGATTATATCCAGCGATTCATGGAAGAAACCTTTGAGCCTCCCTTTTATCTGAGACGAGGCATTGAGGTGAAATTCTCTGAGATGACTGCAGAATGGCAGATCACCGGTAAGAGTACGCCGAGCCGTAATGATGTTCATGCCTATATGACCTACGGCACCAGCAGGGCAAATGCCTATAAGATTCTGGAGGATACACTGAATCTGAGAGATGTCCGTATTTATGACACCATCGAAGATGCGGACGGAAAACAGAAACGAGTGCTTAATAAAAAGGAAACCACACTGGCGCAGCAGAAACAGCAGGCTATCAAAGATGCTTTCCAAGACTGGGTATGGAGAGATCCTCGCAGGCGTGAAGCTCTGGTAACAAGATATAATGAGCTTTTCAATTCTACGAGACCCCGTGAATACGATGGAACTCATATCCGCTTCGGCGGTATGAATCCTGAGATTAAACTTCGTGAACATCAGCAGAATGCCATTGCCCATGTGCTTTATGGTGGAAATACGCTGCTGGCACATGAAGTTGGCGCGGGCAAGACCTATGAGATGGCTGCTTCCGCAATGGAAGCAAAACGTCTGGGACTATGCCAGAAATCGCTTTTTGTTGTTCCAAACCATTTGACCTTGCAATGGGCAAATGAATTCTTGCACCTCTATCCTGGTGCAAAGCTGCTGGTTGCCAGTAAAAAGGATTTTGAAACGGCAAACCGTAAGAAGTTCTGTGCCAGAATTGCTACCGGTGATTATGATGCAGTTATTATCGGTCACAGTCAGTTTGAAAAAATCCCGATTTCACCGGAACGACAGGAGCGTATGCTGCAGACGCAGATTGATGATATCGAAGAAGCAATTTCGGAGATGAAATACCAGCGTGGAGAAAACTTCACGATCAAACAGATGGAGAAAACGAGAAAGACTTTGCAGGCCAGACTGGATAAGCTGCAGGGAAATGATCGTAAGGATGATGTTGTGACCTTTGAACAGTTAGGCATTGACCGACTGTTTGTGGATGAAGCTCATTCCTTTAAGAACCTCTTCCTCTATACAAAAATGAGGAATGTTGCGGGACTTTCCACTTCGGAAGCGCAGAAATCTTCGGATATGTTCATGAAGTGCCAGTATATGGATGAGCTGACTGGTGGACGAGGCGTTGTATTTGCTACGGGAACTCCGGTTTCCAACAGCATGACAGAACTCTATACTATGATGCGTTATCTACAGTATGGAACTTTGCAGCAGAAAGGTCTGACGCACTTTGATTGCTGGGCATCAACCTTTGGCGAGACAACAACGGCAATCGAGCTGGCTCCGGAAGGAACCGGCTATCGTGCCAGAACCAGATTTGCTAAGTTCTTTAATCTGCCGGAACTCATGAATATGTTTAAGGAAGTGGCTGATATCAAAACCAGTGATCAGCTGAACCTTCCTGTGCCGGAAGCTAAGTTTGAAACGGTAGTGGTGAAGCCTTCGGAGTTTCAGCAGGACATGGTATCTGAATTATCAGAGAGAGCAGCTGCGGTGCATTCCGGTGTGGTTGACCCTTCTGTTGACAACATGCTGAAGATTACCAGTGATGGCAGAAAGATTGGACTGGATCAGCGCCTTATGAATCCGCTGCTTCCCGATGACCCGAACAGCAAGGTCAATGCCTGCGTCAGAAATGTTCTGAAAATCTGGGAAGAAGGCAAAAGTGAGAAACTGACACAGCTTTTGTTCTGTGATATGTCCACACCGAAAAATGACGGTTCTTTTAATGTGTATGATGATGTGAAAACAAAGCTGATGATGGCAGGTGTGCCGGAATCGGAAATCGCATTCATTCACACGGCAGATACCGAAGCGAAGAAGAAAGAACTCTTTGCCAAGGTAAGAACCGGACAGGTTCGTGTGCTTCTCGGTTCTACACAAAAGATGGGAGCCGGTACAAACGTGCAGGACAGACTGGTGGCGGTGCATCACCTGGATGTGGGCTGGAGACCGGCAGATATGACACAGAGAAACGGTCGTATCATTCGTCAGGGAAACCGAAATAAGGAAGTCCAGGTATATCAGTATGTTACCGAAGGAACCTTCGATGCGTACCTCTGGCAGACGTTGGAGAATAAGCAGAAATTCATTAGCCAGGTTATGACCAGCAAATCGCCGGTACGTGCTTGTGATGATGTGGATGAACAGGCACTTTCTTATGCGGAGATCAAAGCATTGTGTGCCGGTGATGATAGAATCCGCGAAAAGATGGATCTGGATGTTGATGTAGCAAGGCTGAAAGTTCTGAAAGCCGATCACCAGAGCCAGCAGTACCGCCTGGAAGATAAACTGCTGAAATACTTCCCTGCCGAAATTGAGAAAACCAAAGGTTTCATTGCAGGCTTTGAAGCAGATATCAGAACAGTGGAAGAGCACCCGCAGGTGAAGGATGGTTTCTGTGGTATCACGGTTGGAAAGAACCATTTCACAGATAAAACAGAAGCCGGTGAAGCGATTATTGCTGCTTGTAAGGAATACCAGCGTTTGGAGCCGGTGCCTCTTGGCGAATACCGTGGATTCAAAATGGAATTGTCTTTTGACAGTTTCACGAAAGAATACCAGATTGCTATGAAAGGCGAAATGACACACAGGGTTTCGATTGGCACCAGTGCATTTGGTAATCTTACCAGACTGGATAATGCTCTTGCAGGAATCCCTGACCGTATGGAGCGTTCCAAACAGCAGCTGACCACACTGTACGATCAGCAGAGCGATGCCCGTGCAGAGGTGGGAAAACCATTCCCCCAGGAAGCAGAGCTTGCGGTGAAGTCGGCAAGACTGGCAGAACTGGATGCGGCACTGAATATGGATGATCGCGGCGAAGAGGACAGAGAGATTCATTCGTCAGAGCGTCCGTCGGTACTGGCAGATTTGAAAAGCAAATCTGCGCAGATCACAAATTCTCATAATCGCAAAGACCATGAGGAGGTGCTGTGATGCGGGATAAAGATAAGGTGCTTACCTTCCGTGTGAATCAAAAGGAACTGGATCGGATCAATGCCAAGAGAGAAGAAATCGGCATCCGAAATATGGGTGCTTATCTTCGTAAAATGGCAATGGACGGATACTGTGTAAATCTGGAATTAAAGGATGTGAAGGAGCTTGTACGGCTTCTACGTATCTGCAGCAATAATCTGAATCAGTATGCGAAAAAAGCAAATGAGACCGGCAGCATCTATCGGGAAGATATCAGTGATCTGCAGGTGCGCCTGGAGCGTATCTGGGAAGAATGCAAGGAGATACTTTCTATCCTTGCAGCTATCCGGTGAAAACAAATGGTGCGGAAGTAATTCTGCACCACATACATAGGTCATGGTGACATCCTTGAGGATTTTGACCGTAGCTTTTACAATGAAATCAGAAGATAGAACAGACATGGAGGTATGAGTGATGAAGGCTGTAAAGATGATTATGAGAGTGGCGCTGCTTCCTCTGATCGCAGTGCTGTGGGTGGTGGATGTACTGGCAAACATGCTTCTTACTCTTGGAAGCTATGTGATTGGACCGTTGATGTTTTTTATCCTTTGCTGCGGAATCTATACGGTGGTAAAGCAGCTCTGGAATCAGACTTTACTTCTGATGCTTATGGAAGGATTCTGTGTGCTGGTCTTCTTCGGCGCAGGATGGTTCATTATCATGCTGGAGGACGTAAAAGAGAAACTGGTGGATTACACCAGAGCGTAAAGGAGAAAAGGATGGACAGAGCGATTATGGAAGACTACTATGATCAGAAATATGGTGAGAACATGGAAAAGAATCCATGGGAGAAATCGCCAGAATATCAGGAACTGCTGGAAAAGCAGACACGTATTGAAGATGCTATTAGAGGTTTGCTGGGAAATGAAAATCACAGGGTCTGGCAATTATATGAAGATGCCATGAGTGTCCAATTTGCGATGGAAGAAGTCGGTATAAAATACATGTATCTTCAGGGGGCAGAAGACCGGGAACGGATGCTAAGATAACAGGAAGCGGAGCTTGTCAGTGGATGGCAGGCTCTTTTACATTTATATAGGAAAGGACGGTGATAGCATGGCGGCAACCAGACTGATTGCCCTTCATATCAATAAGGGAAAAACCATAGCACAGTGTCTGGCTGATCGAACGGATTATGCACAGAATCCTGAGAAGACAGCCAAGGGCGAACTGGTTACAGGATACGAATGTGATCCTATGACAGCCGATGAAGAATTTCTCTTATCGAAGCGCCAGTATGAGCATATCACCGGACGAATACAGAAACATGATGTGATTGCATATCAGATCCGACAGTCCTTCAAGCCGGGAGAAGTGACAGCCGAGGAAGCAAACAAAATCGGGTATGAAACAGCCATGCGCTGGACGAAAGGAAGATACGCTTTTATCGTTGCTACCCACACGGATCGAGAGCACATTCATAACCATATTATCTATAATTCTACTTCGCTGGACAGCACACGAAAGTTCAGAGATTTTTATTTTTCGGCAATCGCACTTCGCAGATTAAGCGACATGATCTGTATGGAGCATAAGCTATCAGTTATTACGCCGAAGCCTTATGATGAACGTGTGAAGCGTACCGAATTTCCGAAAAAGGTTTCTCACAGGGATGAACTTTGCATGGCAATAGATGAAGCACTCCAGCAGAACCCCAAGAGCTTTGATGAACTGATCCAGCTTCTGATTTCCATGGGGTATGAATACAAGAATGGCAAGAATCCTGCGGTCAGATCGAAGAACCAGAAACGTTTTATCCGTTTTCGCTCTTTGGGCGATGAGTATTCAAAAGAAGCTCTTGAAGCAATCATTGCCGGTACAAAATCTCATAGAGAGAAGACATTCAGCAAGCAGTATCATCGTAGAAAACCGCAGATGTCACTGCTCGTGGATATCCAAGAGAAAATGCAGGAAGGTAAAGGTATCGGGTATGAACGCTGGGCTAAGGTATTCAATCTGAAACAGATGGCGGCTGCCATGAATTTCATTGAAACTCATAACATCCGTAGCTATGAACAGCTGGCTGAACTGACTGCGAATACCGTCATTACTAATGACGGTATGTTGGCCTCCATTAAGGCAGATGAAGCCAGACTTGCTGAGATCAAGGTGATGATGACACACCTGCAGAATTACAACAAGGCAAAGAATGTGTTTGCAGAATATCGTGCTTCCGGATATAGCAGAAAATACTATGAAGCGCACAGAGATGTGCTTGCTCTTAGACAGGCAGCTAAGCAAGCTTTCGATGAGTATGTGAAAGAGAATGGAAAGGATACACCCCTTCCCCGACTGAAAGATCTTCATGCTGAATATGCAACGGTACTGGAAAGAAAAAAGAAAACCTATGCAGAGTATCGTAAGCAAAAATCAGAAATGCAGGATTATCTCATGGCACAGAAAATCGTAGAGGTAATGCTGGATAAGGATGATCGAGACAAAGAACGGGAACGACAGCAGCAGGAACAGAATCGAAAACAAAGATGATAATACGGTGTGGAGATCTGGCCCATATAGCCATTTCTTCACACCGTTCTTTTTTTATGTCTGCATAGATCGCTTCATATGAGATTTTCATGATTGTAAAACAGAAATAGCATCCGGAACGGATGCGCAGCCCGGATACGAAGTAGCCGTTCTCTTAGGGGATTGGGGAAACTTCACCAACGAGCAAAATCGCGCAGGTATTACCTGGGCACTGCTCGCCAATTAGTGGTTTGTCAAGCTTCTTGTCTATTTTTGACTGCGAATTTACAATAAAAAAAGCCGGTCAGAGGTTAAAATTCCTCTCCCGACTTACTGAATTTCGTTGAGTATTTTACTCTACGCAAAAACACCGCTATATCCTTGAATTTCAAGGAAAATAGCGGTGTTGACGTTAATTATTGACGGCGAATAAATCGGCTAACTTTGACATGTTTTCACGTTTGACATCCATACTTGGATGCACATATCGATTCATGGTAATCGTAACATTTGCGTGCCCTAAGATTTCACTGAGACTTTTCACATCAAAGCCTACTTCAATACATCTTGTTGCAAATGTATGGCGGAGGGCATGGAAGTTAACTTTGCTGATTGATGCTGCAATGCAGACACTCTTGAAATGGTTTTGCATACTCCTTGGTTCGACAAAACATTTGTCATCTCCGGTTAATACAAATCCTGATTGATTAGGGAAAACGGTAAAAATTAGCGAGACAATATCATCGGTTAATGGGATGGTTCGGATGGAACATTGGCTTTTGGGTGAACTGATCGATATTTTTGTTTTCCTCGGATTGTCATCAGAGAGGTCCTGGATACGTTGTAGGGTTGAATGAACATATAAAGATTTTTCGGAAAGAGAAATATCTTCCCATCTTAACGCACATATCTCGCCAATTCTAAGACCTGTCAATAAACAAATCAGAATCCCTAAGTTCTTAGAATCCATATTTTCCATTAAATATCCGCAAAGATTTTTTTGTTCGGACAATGACAAGACACATAACTCTTTCGCTTGACATTTCATAGCTATGCCGTTTCCGAAACTGTTAATGGGAATGCCATGATTTTGAGCATATCGAAGTATTGTTCTGATAAGCGAAATACTATCATTTACTGTTTTGGCAGACAGTCCAGTTTTCTTTTTGCCACCACATGTCAGGAGCTTGTTTGCAAATTCTTCAATGCGACTATATGATAAATCCTGGATATGGAGGTCCTTCAATTCCGGAAGAATATATGCATTCAGGAGATTATTATACTTTACATACGTTGATTCCTTGATTTTGATTTTTGCTGTATTTAACCACATATCTGCTAATTCACCGAACATAATATTTTTTTCTGGAGCAACCGTTTCTTTTTTCTCTGAAATGGTTGCTTTAGGTTTATTTGCAATCATTTTTGCTTTTAGATCCCGATAACTGCGAGCATATAAATATCCGTAGATTGCCTTTCCGTCCGGTGTACGATCTTTAATATAGCGACCCTCCCATCTTCCATCTTTTCTTTTGTAGATGTTTTCTCCTTTTCGCGGCACGGTTTCCACCTCCTTTCTGACTTAAATTTTGACGGAAAATCGCTGGTCATTCTAGCGCATGTGTCATATTATCTACAAAGTTTTTGGTGAATTTCACTTATATTTGTCTATGTTTTCCCTCTGACAACTTGACAAATTTTGCGACATTTTGTAAAATGATAGGAGATTATGGGCTAGGACATAATCATGCAGACATTCGCTTAGTAAAATACTCAGCGAAAAGGAATAGGCTCAGATGTCTGGCATAAGATAGGATACCCCCTCGGGCAGGACTTCATCCAGCGAAGAAGCCTGATTCCAGTTGTTTTTAATGTTACATTTTTTGGAAAGAAGTGCAAGCTATGACCACAAAGGAACTTCGGAAACTGAGCCGTGCTGACCTCTTAGAACTGCTTTTGCACTCTGAGCGGGAGCTGGAACAGGTGAAACAGCAGCTGGCCGAGGTGACGGAGGAACTCCACCGGAAGGAGATCATGATTTCTGAGGCCGGTTCCATTGCGGATGCAGCAATCGCCCTGAACGGAGTGTTTGCCAAAGCACAGATGGCTGCGGATCAGTATCTGGAAAATGTCCGTATGCAATGTGAGCAGATGGAAAAAGAGGGCAGGGAAGCCGCAGACCGCATGCTGGCAGAAGCGCAGGAGCGGTGCCGAGCCATGGAGGAAGCTGCCCATGACGGCGCAGCGGAATAACAGGAGGTTGGCGTGAGAATGCGTATCAGACGAAACAAATCCAAGACCCCCATTAAAATGCCGGCACTGGATGAGCTGGAGCAGGAATATAAGCGAACAAAATACGTTGCCCGCTATTTAGAGGTGCTGCGCAGCACTGTGTTTACCCTCATCACCGTTGCGGCGGTAGCTGTCCTGATCGCTGTGCTGCTGCTGCCCGTTCTCCAGATCTACGGTACTTCCATGACACCCACACTTTCCGAGGGCGAGATCGTCGTCTCCGTGAAGGGCAGCACTTTCGAGACCGGAGATGTGGTTGCGTTCTACTATAATAACAAGATCCTCATTAAGCGGGTGGTCTGTCAGGCCGGTGAGTGGTTTGACATTGACAGCGATGGAACCGTGTACATCAACGGTGAAGCGGTGGAAGAGCCGTATGTCACAGATCCCGCATTTGGCGAGTGCGATATTGAGCTTCCCTATCAGGTTCCCGAATCCCGAATCTTTGTGATGGGTGACCACCGCAGTGTTTCGGTGGATTCCAGAAGCTCCACGGTGGGCTGCGTGGCAGAGGAACAGATCGTGGGAAAGATCGTATTCCGGCTCTGGCCCCTGAATGAGATGGGGTTCGTCCATTAGTCCGGTGAAAAACGGACGTATTCAGATTGTTACATCCGGCGCAAGCCGTTTGTATAGATACGGTTTGAGGCACGCAAGCGAAAGGAGGGTGTGTCGGTAAGCCTCTGATTGCAGCAAATCAAACTGTGCCTGCAAGCTGTATCAAACACGTAATCATGTGCATTGCACAAAAATATTTTTTACATGAAAGGAAGTAAAAACACATGAAAGCACTGAAAAAGATGCTCGCTGTTGTCGTGTCCGTCGTTATGGCGCTGGGCATGATGACCACCGCTTTCGCAGCTGAGGGTGACCCCACCATCACTGCTCCTGCAAATGATCGTACTTACGCTGTCTATCAGATCTTCACCGGTGATCTGGCTAACGGCAAGCTGTCCAACGTCAAGTGGGGCGAAAACGGCACCGGCACCAAGGGTGAAGCTGTCCCAGAGGAAACCCTGACTGCTGTTGCTGCTATCACCGGCACCGAAGCTGACAAGGCTGCTGCCATCGCTGGGTATGTCAACCTGAACAGCACTGCTGTCGGCACTGTTACCAACGGCAGTTCCATTTCTGTTCCCGCCGGTTACTACCTGATCAAGGACAATGGTCCTGCTGCTGACGGCGAGGGCTACTCTC
>JAKSRN010000550.1 GCA_024403585.1 Lachnospiraceae bacterium
TCTTATAAAACGCGGAGATAATAAGCCATCTATTATCTCCGCCTTCTGTCCATTATGCTGCTTTCTTCAATGCATATTCCGCACTGAATTCTCTGTTTGTTTTCATGATCAGCCCTGCGATGATTGCCGCAATTACTGCTACCGCAATGAGGCCCGGAACAAAACCGGCACCAACAGAACCTGTTGTGATCAGCGTTCCTACCTGGAATACAAGGAAACCTACTGTAAATCCGGTAGCCAGCTGCAGGCAAATTGCTCCAAGCAGCCATTTACCACTCTGAAGTTCAGAGTTTAAAGCGCCAAGCGCCGCAAAGCACGGAGGAGTATAAAGATTAAACATTAAATACGCCAGAGCCGCTACTTTTGTAAGTCCCATAACAGCTGCTACAGAATTACCGCTTCCAATCAGCTCTAACTCTTCCGTATCAATAAAGTTTGTGATCGCATATACGGTAGCGATCGTACCAACTACATTCTCTTTTGCAATAAATCCGGTGATTGCAGCTGCCGCAAGCTGCCATGCAGCAAAACCAACAACAGGAACCAGAAGCACTGCAAATGGAGATGCGATCGTAGCCAGGATAGACGTACTTTCCATTCCCTCTTCTACTACCTGGAAATGAGTATCAAAGGACTGCATGATCTGTACAACGGTATTGCAGACAAGAATGATCGTACCTGCTTTGATGATATAGGCTTTGCCTCGCTCCAGCATCGATCCGATGGCAAATTTCAAACTCGGAACTTTATATTCCGGAAGCTCGATAATAAAGAATGATTTTCTGTACTTCATACCTGTGATTGCTTTGATGAGCAATGCACCAAGTAAAATGAGCAGAATACCAACAAAGTACATCAGTGGACCAACCCATTTTGCATCGTCAAAAAATGCGCCGGCAAATAATGCGATAACCGGAAGCTTTGCTCCACATGGCATATATGTCGCAAGCATTGCAGAGCTTCTGCGTTCTCTTTCATTACGGATGGTACGGCATGCCATAATTGCAGGAATACCGCAGCCTGTACCAATGATCATCGGGATAACTGTTTTTCCGGAAAGACCTACTCTTTTAAAGATCGGATCCAGAACGACTGTTGCACGTGACATGTAACCGCAGTCTTCCAGAAGAGCGATCAGGAAATACATGACCATTACGAGCGGCAGAAAACCTACGACTGCGCCAACACCGCCGATGATACCATCCACAAGGAGTGCATACAGAAGCGGATTTGCATTTTCCATCATACCGCCGACCCATTCCTGGAATGTCTCGA
>JAKSRN010000551.1 GCA_024403585.1 Lachnospiraceae bacterium
TTGGCAAATCTCTCCACTGCCTTTGTAAACTGCTCAATGGTTTTATCGGTATCGCCATGCTCCAGTCCGTCTTTTACGCAGTGTCTGATATGGCCTTCCAGAACGATCTGGCCACATCGGTGAATCGCAGATTTTGCAGCATTCATCTGTGCAAGAACATCCTCACAGGGAACATCCTCTTCAATCATGCGGTCAATGGCATTCAGCTGACCAATGATCTTTTTGATTCGTCTATGAAGATTTTCTGTATCCATACATTGTTTCATAATCATAACCTCCCATACCTCTACAGGTATGTGTAGAGTATATTGGATTCCACAATGTTTGTCAACGAATCGCTGTCAGAGAGAACGCCCAGCGCAGCTTCCTCAACCCGTAAACCCTGTCTATGCACGTTTCTTCAGTTCCTTTGTGATCTCATCCACTTTTTTCTCAGTAAGGATAAAATACTTTTTGAAAATGATCCATGATACGAAAAGTCCTGCGATTGGAAGAAGTGTCATGGTCGCACGAAGAATCAGAACAGAGCTTCCGCCAGCTGCCTGTACTGCCACGTCCTCTGTATTCTTGCTGATATGACTGATCGCCAGACAGATGGATGCAGCCAGTGCTGCAACTCCGGATGCCAGTTTTACAACGAATGTCTGCATGGAGAAGATCACGCTCTCGTCTCTGCGGCCGTTTTTCAGCTCCCCATAGTCTACAGTATTCGCCAGAAATACCGTTGTCAGAACAGTCAGTAATCCAAAGGCCAGGAATACAAAGAATGCCGGCACAAGGAGTGCGATCAGAGTATGCATACCTACGCACATCATAACAAGCAGGATTCCGTATCCACCGATCGCCAGAACAAGACTAAGGTAGAAGATGCTGACTGTATTCATGAATTTTCGGATCAGCGGGAAGAAGATCATCATGGAAAGGATCTGCATTGCACCGCCGAAGGTATTAAACAGTGTATAGGTATTGTACCAGGTATCTCCTGCAAAATCATACTTGAAGAAATAGATCAGCAGATTGGATGTTATATATAAGGAACAGTTAATGAGAACGATAGCAGCCACCACGGTCATAGCCTGATCATTCTGCAGAAGAGCCTTAAACATTGCTCCAACAGAAGGAGAATCCACATCGACTGTAGATTTTTCCCGGATGGTCAGGCAGGTAAAGCTTACAAATACCACGAACAGCACTGCAATGATCAGGGCAAAGCTTTTGAAACCGGCTCTCTCATTGCCGCCGCCTAATTTCTGCACCATCATAATGGTAACAAC
>JAKSRN010000552.1 GCA_024403585.1 Lachnospiraceae bacterium
AGATTTGAACCATGGGTGCACACGATCAGCTTCGTATTCTCTTTGATTTCTTTCTCAAAAGCATCAAGATCGATGACGCCGCTGCTGTCACATGGAACGATGCTCAGCTCCACGCCCTGTTTTTCCAGGGCATAAAGGGGTCTTAAGACACTGTTATGCTCCGCCTCAGTGGTGATCGCATGATCCCCCGCTTCCAGAAGACCCTGCAGTGCAATGTTCAGCGCCTCTGTTGAATTCATGGTAAATGCAATCCTGCTGGGATCTTCCGCCCCGAAAAGTTCCGCTGCGAGAGCTCTTGTTTCATAAACAATCCTTGCTGCATCCAATGCAGCCCCATGTACGCCTCTTCCGGAATTGCCCACGGAACAGAGGGCTTCTGTTACCGCCTGTACTACGGCTTCCGGCTTTTTCATTGTGGTGGCCGCATTATCCAGATAGATTAAATCATACATACATGTATCTCCTGATAGGTGATCCCTTTTTCTTCCATCAGCTGACAGATCATCTGCTGCTCTTCAGGTTTTGCACACCAGGCCATTCCGCAGCCGGCAGAGATGCTTTTGGGTACCGGAATCAGTCTTCCGGGTGCACCAGCCTGTTTGCAGGCACTTTCCATTGCCATGGCCATAGTGGTGGTTTTAAAGGTGATCACCAGTTTGTTCTGTTTCTTAATCATATACGTCTATATCCTCAATCAACTTCTTTGCGATTTCTCTCTGCTCCGGTGTATCAAGATGTGCCGGACAAATCCGAAGTTTTTTGTCCGGATATTTGCTTCCCAGATTCTTCAGATAACCCTCTCGCACCAGTCTTTGAATATGGCTGGCCTTAACGGGCATGCCTTCCGCCTCTTCTTCTGACAGCTGCAGGCATTCCAGCACCAGATTTTTCCGGAAAGCCACCTCATTCAAAGGTTTTCCGATGGCATGCGGTGCACATACGATGAAGATCTCCTGAATATTGTTATAGATCACAGGTTCCGTGGCATTCGGGAATTTTATCGGCAGACGATTGGAGCCGTCAGCCTCCACCAGAACCACATCCGCTGCTTCACAGACCTTCTCATAGGTAGCCTGTGACAGCTCATGGATCCTCTTTCCTTCCGGAAGTCCCGCCATTACATAGCCCGTTTCTTCCATTTCCTGAATGATCGCACCAGGATCATCAGTCAGAAGGGTATCCGGTTCGATGGCCATATGGGTGGAAGTGGTTACGAAAACCTTCTTTCCCTGCTTTCTGTAGTCATCAGCCATTCTGTGGACCAGGCTGGTTTT
>JAKSRN010000553.1 GCA_024403585.1 Lachnospiraceae bacterium
CTGTAGGATTTATCATCATCCAGCAGCAGCCAAAGGACAGCAGTATCTCAAAGATTGGCCAGACAGCCAGCTTCCATGTAGAAGCAAGCGGAATTGCTGCTTATCAGTGGTATTACAGCAAAGATGGAGGTCAGAACTGGTATAAGAGTACTGCAACAGGTGCAGACACAGATACACTGTCTGTTAAAGTATCGTCCACTAATAAAAATAATCTCTATCGCTGCAAAGTAAGAGATCTCGAAGGTCACGAAGGCTGGACAGAGGCAGGCGGATTTGGAAAAGGTGCAGTGATTACTGAGCAGCCGGTTGATGCCAGAGGTGTGATGGGTTATCCGGTTTATTTCACAATAAAAGCGGAGGATGTAGCTTCCTACCAGTGGCAGTACAGCAAAGATGGAGGTAAGAGCTGGTATAAGAGTACTGCAGAGGGAGCAACTACTGATACTCTGACCATCAAAGTAGCTGAATCAAACAAGAACAATCACTATCGCTGCAGGATTACCGCAGCAGACGATTCTGTTATTTTCTCTGATCCTGTAGCAATCCATGTACATGAGCTGTATTATGGATATGAGTATGATCCGAATAACGATTATAGAACCGAGCAGCATTACATCTATTGTAAAACCTGTATTCTGAGAAGAGATTATACCGATCATATATGGAATGAACCATCAGAAGGTGCAATCTGCACTGTATGTGGCGCATATATGCATCCGGATATGTATGAAAACCCGGCAGAAGAAGTAGTAGTACCGCTTAAATCTGATGATGCAAACAGAATCGGTACGGAAAGGTGCACTCATGAAGATGCAGCTTTTCACTCCGGACCATCAGGCTGGTCTATAAACTGCTTCCAGTGCGGATACTCAGCATCCGGAAAATAAAAAACACATTGGAGGGAATTAAGAAGTATGTTAGTAGAAATCTATACCGATGGCTCAGCCCGCGGCAACCCGGATGGTCCCGGCGGCTATGGATGCGTTTTGCACTATACAGACCCAAAGGGACAGCTTCACGAGAGAGAATATTCAAGGGGCTATAAGAAAACCACCAACAACCGTATGGAGCTGATGGCAGCCATTACAGGACTGGAAGCATTGACCAGACCCTGTGAGGTAAAGTTATACTCTGATTCCCAATATCTGATCAATGCATTTAACCAGCATTGGATCGACTCCTGGCTGAAAAAAGGCTGGAAACGCGGGAAGAATGAACCGGTAAAAAATACAGATCTCTGGAAACGTCTGTTAAAAGCGGCTGCACCTCA
>JAKSRN010000554.1 GCA_024403585.1 Lachnospiraceae bacterium
GTATGGCAATTGCTTATCTTGAGCAGGCAAAAGAGGGAACCAAGGTGACTGAGGATATGGTTGATGAATGCAAATACAATCTTGAGGAGTGTGAGAAGACGCTTCTTAGATGGGAAAAACTGCTTTTGGATACAAGCTATAAATTCATGTAATCCATACCAGAGGATAAAAGGAAGGGGGTGAAGGAAATGGCAGGAAAAGAATTTACCGGCAAGGATAAAACCGTCCAGAAGATGACCCGAGATGGTTTGACGGAGGAAAACCTCCATGATGGCTCTGTAAAAAATATCAGTAAGCTTGATAGAGAAGGACGACCGTCAAAAAACTTTGAAATGTCTTTGGATCACAGACATGTAAATACTGCTTCAGAGGATTCTGCAGGCAAAAGAAATAAGAAATATCGTGATAAGTCCGGCCTTGAAGCGGAAGAAAGAATCCGTTCCAGAGATGCTCCTGTAGATCAGATGGATATTGGCCCAGAAGAAAATGGGGGAGATGGAGTCGGAACAGAAGAAGCTGGAACCGGCAGGGCATCGCAAAGACGTCTGATGAATTATGCGGGTATGCATAAGAAATCAGCAGTATCGGACAAAGAAGAAGTTGCCGATAACCTGTCTGAAGCAAGAGATAGAGGTTATAGCCGAAAACTTCGCTCACATGAGATGACACCGGATGCTGAAGATCTATCAGAGCAGAAGTCTGCTATGAAAAAGAAGCAGATGAGGAAACGTCTTACAGAAGAACAAAAAAAGGCAGGTCGATTATCTTTTGATGATGAAGGCGGTGATATGGTCAAAGGTTCCGGAATGGGGATTGGAAAGAAAGCCACCGGAGCCGCAGTATCCATGACTGCAGGTTATGTCAGAGGTCGTTTCAAGGACGATATGGATGAGAATGCCGCAGTTGATGGTGCTTCGGCGGCAGAATTAGCAGCTGAGGATGCAGCGAGGAGTCTACGTAATGCTCAGTTAAAATCAAATCGAACCCAGGGTCGACGTGGCAGATTAAAAATGTCTGATGCTGATGAAGTGACAGATCGTTTAAAGTTTGGCGCGAATGATGTCGAATTGTCGGGAGAAGCTGCGGAGAGAGTAAAATCAGCAGTTAATTCCAAAGAAGCTGCAAAAAAGGCTGCCCAGAGAAAAGAGATGAATCGATTTTTTCAGCGTAAGCGATATAAGGATGCTTATAAGGTGGCCAGAAGCGGTGAGGTTGTTGTGGGACAAGGTGCAAATGCAGTTGTACAGGAAAGTATTACTGTCAAAGCGA
>JAKSRN010000555.1 GCA_024403585.1 Lachnospiraceae bacterium
TTTTTGCAACCTTTTGTACCTGTCCCCATCCGTTGCACTTTAATACTTTCCGTACCTTTCAAGTGTCTCAAACATAGCATCCAGATTCTCTTCTTTTGCATTCTCCAAAGAGCCATCAAAATCGAAGATATAACCGCCATCCGGCATACAATCCTCTAAAAGCTGTCTTGTCTTGTTCACAACCACCTCTTTAGAAGCAAACTCAATATCAGAAACAGGGAGATTACCCATAATACATGCTGTTCCACCCAGGATTCTCTTCGCTTCCTTCATGTCAACACGCTCAAAATGATACAGAACCTTTCCTTTTGGAACATCTGTCAGCATCTCAAGACGGCTGTTATAAGGACCCTCGCCATAAAGATAAGGTGTAACTCCCATGTCGATCAGGGCCATAACGATCTTCTTCAGCGGTTTCCAGTAGAGTTTCTCATACTGTTTTTCACTCATGAATCCATCCATGCCTTTATGCAGCGGGAAGAAAATTCGTTTAACAGGAAGAGGCAGAGTCTTGTAAATCTGCAGTTTCTGGATCTGCTGCTCTGCAAACATATAGCAGGCCTCTTCTACTAATGGCTCCATATCTTCATCTGTCAGATCCTCGAACATTCCCATGGTACCTCGGTAGTAATCACCAAGGATATCATACGGTGCCTGGCAGCTTCCGGTGAACATACTTGGGAAACCGATCTCAGCCAGTTTAGCTGTGTATTTTCCGCTGATTGCAGCATTCTCCGCTTCTACTGCTGCAATCTTCTCAAGTTTTTTATAGGCATCCAGTGCACCTGGCGAAAAGATAGAGCCCAGCGCATTGATACTCAGAATCGTAGCCGAAGACAGGTTAATATCAGCCAAACCCTTTAACTCCGGAAATGCTCTCGGAATATACTTCTTCAACATAAATCCTGTATAGTCAGACAGAAGTTCCTTGTACTCCTCCTGGCTCATGTATTCTCGCTCAATTACCTGATGAGAACTGTAATCAGAAACCATAGTACCAGGTCTTCCCGGCCAGTCGATCATGTTTGTGCCCGCCAGCTCATTAGCAGGTCCACTTGTATATCTGGCACCATAGGTACAGTCTACCATCGGATGGCTGGTGTAGAACTGAACGGCAGCAGTTCCTGCAGCTTCCGGATCATAGTAGATATCTCTGTAGCTGGAACCCTGAGATCTCTGAACCCAGGACGCGAAAAACGGACAAACAGGCACACGGTCCGGAATCTCCAGACGGATGGCCTTGTTGACACGGTCTAATCTTTCCTGAAA
>JAKSRN010000556.1 GCA_024403585.1 Lachnospiraceae bacterium
ATCGACACCTATAACACTTCCGATACCAGAGGCAACAGCCCGTCCTATGGTACAAATTATCAGAAGCTGGGTAAGGACCTTGCCACAGTCGATGAACTGGCGGTGCTGGATGGCAGTAAATGCATCCTGCAGCTGAGAGGTGTGAGACCGTTCATGTCGGATAAATATGATCTAACACAGCATCCGAATTATAAAATGACTGCGGATTATGACAAGAAAAATGCCTTTGATATCGAGAAATTCCTGAATCACAGGTTGAAATTGAAGCCAAAGGATGTATATGAGGTGATCGATGCAGATGCAATAGGAGGCTAACAATGACAAAGTTTGTATCTATCGGTAAGTATTTCATCAATCTGGAGCATGTGCTGACGGTGACTGCACCGGATGCCAATAATCGTATCTGGATTGAGATGGACAGCGGACAGACCATCGAAGCAGAAGGCAAATACTTCTCCAGAGTGATCGGTATGAAGTCCGATATCAATAAAGCAGAGTAAGGAGGTAGAACAATGGCTGGTTATGAAAACAGACAGGATAATGCTCAGGATAGAGCAGAAGTCACGATTAAGTTCGGAAAAGGACTTATGGGTGAACCATTCACATCAAAAAACGGCAAAGAACTGGTGGAAATCAAAATTCCGAATGCAGATCGCTCAGACAGCAGACCGTGGGAATCCTTTGTTGTTCCCGCAAATTTCGTGCATGAAAACCAGTATGGTAAGGGTATGTGGATGAAACTGCCGGAGGATGGTGTGACAAAGCTTTCCCGTAATGTTCTGGAAGGTCAGGATGCATCCGGTAGAAATATCTGGGGCAGAGAATCCAGAGAAATCACCAATAAGGAGCTGAAAGCACTGGTTGAAACCTATAAGACCAGGGATAGAGGTTCCGTGATGACTGACCTTGCCGAGAAGAAAGCGGAAATGGGAAGCAGACCGCTTTCAGGAAGAAGCGGAAAGACACATGATGACCTGCCCTTTCGATAAGAATCCTTCTGAATAAGATTCGTTGTCGCAGATGCGACCAGGCGGCGAAAGCTGCCTGTTACATAGCCGGAATGCTGACTGATCATCAGTATCTCCGGCTATTTTCATTTCTGGAATCGCTCAGACAGGTGCACATGAATGGGTAATCACAGAAATCAATCATTCAATCAGCCCGCATAAGGGCGCATAGTCAAAAAGGAGGACTAATTTTATGGCATTTTTCAACTCTGCAGTAACCGTATTACAGACTCTCGTTATCGCAC
>JAKSRN010000557.1 GCA_024403585.1 Lachnospiraceae bacterium
TCTCCTGTCAGTGGTCTTTTGATATTTACTGTCAGGCAGTCCTCATCTCCGATCACCTTGCCCTGATTCAGCTGAACCGGTGATGCACCATATACTTTTGCATCAAAAATACCGTCCCATGCTTCTTTTGCCACAGAACGCTTCAGTCTGCGCGGTCCCACAGGAGCCTCTGCATATGGAATTCCAAGAAATTCTACTCGTTCTTCTCTTTCATATCCTCTGACTTTTCCAGAAGATGTGCTTATGATCCATTCACTCATCTTTTCTCATCCTTTCAAAACATCATAAATCTGAATCTCAATTCCCCAATCCTGTCCATGAACTTCAGAACGGAAATGGTTACTGCAAAGATACTGACCAAGCACCACACTGTCTGTGATAAATCTAGGACATGCATTGAAATATGGATCTGTTTTATTCTCAATTGTGAAGTAACCGTTGTTTTCTACAAACAGATAGCAATCCTGATTCTGACTGTCTTTTCCTTTGAACATATATTTTGCACACATGTTCCTGTTTCCAGCCACATTTTCCACCTGAACATCAGCTGCTCCTGGCAGAATCTCACCGGTGAAAAGCTCTGATTCTACTTTGCCAGTAAATGGTATGAAAGTCACTTTGCCATAAGGGCCTTCCATATTAGAAACCTGACTGTCATCTGCAAAAATCTGAAATCTCATAATCGGTTCACTCATTCTCTGTTCCCTCCGAATATCTTTCTTTTTATCTATCATGCAATCACGCACAGACAGTTACAATGATCTGCTGATAATGATGCAATCTTTCTTCTCCATCTCCCTCTGCGCAGGCAACCACATGAATGGTATTCCCTGTTTTGGCATCAGAAGAAATTATAAGATCTGCCTCTGCATTTTCGGCATTCAAAATTGTTTTCTTCCAGCTCTCACCAATCGATGCCTCTGGATAGATCTGCCAGTTAACAGATACCTCGCCGCCATCAACATTGCGGGCACATGCATGAAGTGTTATACGCTCTCCTGCTTTTAGTTTGAGATTCGTTCCTTCCATAATCGTAAGTTCTGGTGCATGTTCACCTTTCTCATAGCTGTCTGTAATACCCCATTTTGCCCTGGCTGCCATATCATGCTGAATATCACGAACATATTTCCACATCGACTGTTGAGGTGCGGTATTACCACTTCGATCCGTAAACAAGTCATTCAGGACTTTCCAATAGTTCAAGGCTTTTCCTTTGGAATTTTTCTCCTCGGTATCTTTAT
>JAKSRN010000558.1 GCA_024403585.1 Lachnospiraceae bacterium
GCTCCGGAGCCACTACCGGAACGTTTCGCCTCATTGATTCCGATCAACTGTCCCCGCATATTCAGAAGTGCTCCACCGCTATTTCCAGAGTTGATGGATGCATCTGTCTGGATCAGTCCGGAAGATGTGAATGAACTTCCACTATTATCCTGAAGATATAACTCTCTGTTAAAAGCACTGATATAACCGCTGGTTACAGACTGTCCGTATCCCAAAGCATTACCGATGGCAACTACCTGTTCACCAAGCACCAGATCATCTGAGCTGCCCATCTCGCAGACACGAATCTGCTCCATGGTCTCTCCGGGAATTTCGTCCAGGCTTACAGCTACTACTGCAAGATCCGTACTGGAATCATAACCCTTCACAGCACCCTCAATGGCAGTCTCATCAATGAATCCAACAGACAGACTTTTTGCGCCTTCTACTACATGATTATTGGTGGCGATCAGAAGCTCTGTATCGTTCTGACCTACGATCACACCTGTACCTGCACCTTCCACTTCATACTGCTGTGTCATCCCAAAGAAACTCTGCATCTCTTCTACAGAGATCGTAGAGATTGTAACCAGAGATGGCATACACTGGGCAGCTACATCCGCTACAGTTCCGCCTGTAGTTACAGGCAGCGCTGCCTCTCCATTCGTGGAGATCTCTTCCTCATCCATCTCAGGCGAAGCATCATAGGTAGATGCCACTTCAATCTTTCTCTCTTCCGGCTCTGTCATCTTTCTGCCGGCTGCCGACACACCTGTGAATACAAGACCTGCAACCAGGCCGAATACTACTGCAGTAGATACTGTTGTCAGCATGCGTTTGCCGGTTCCGGAAGATTTTTTCTTTTTGGATGAACGGCCTTTTCTTTTAGCCGGCTGCGGTTCATATGCCGTTCTGTAACGATCTGCGTTCGGCTGAACATTGCTGTCTGTATAATCTCCCTGCTCCGCAGAATTGTTTACTTTCGGCGATACCCAGCTATAGGTAATGGCCTCTCTTTCTTCTGCAGGAGTTGTTTCATTCATTCCTTCTGTACCTGTATGATCTGATACAGAATCATCATATAAGTCACTCATAGTATCCCTCTTTTCTCTCCCTTTTCACCAGCAAAGGGACTTACATTCTCTTTTAGTTACTAGACTAACAAGTAAATGTGTAAAAATTGTGATGATTTGAACAAAAGTACGTTTTTGTTTTACAGGAAATCGTAATTTCCCGTAAAG
>JAKSRN010000559.1 GCA_024403585.1 Lachnospiraceae bacterium
AGCCACGTGTTCATGAGCATGAAGCGGAGCGGAATGCGAATGTCCGCTTTACCACTCATATGCATGAGGCAGAGCAAAATGCAAATGTCCGCTATACTAAAACGTACCGAAATGTACCTGTCCCCAAAGGTTGACAATTAAGGAGGAGTCACATGCTCGAAGAAGTATTAAGCCGTGTAAATCTTATTATTTCCGTTGAAGGAAGCAGAAAGATCTCCAGAGAAAATCTGGATTTCATGTTTGAAAAGTATCAGTTATCAAAAGAGGATCAGGAAAAAGTATTGACCTACTGTCAGGAACAGAGGATTCAGATCTTTCAGGACAGCTTGATTCCTGCTAAATCTGCTGAAAACGAAACACCAGTTGAACCTGTAGAAAAGAAAGAAGCACCTGTGAAGAAAGAAAAGAAAGGTTTCTTTGCACGACTGTTCGGCTAAAAATAGCGAAGGAGAAGTGATGGCAGAAAAAGCAAAACTTATCGTTGATAGAGATTTTGTAATAGGGAAAATCGATGACCGTATGTACGGATCATTCGTGGAACATCTTGGAAGAGCGGTTTATACCGGTATCTTTCAGCCGGACCACGCGTCTTCTGATGAGGAAGGATTTCGGCAGGATGTGATCGATCTTGTGAAGGAACTGGATGTGTCTATCGTCCGCTATCCGGGAGGTAATTATGTTTCCAACTTTTACTGGGAAGACAGTGTTGGACCAGTGGAAGACCGTAAGAAAAGACTGGATCTGGCGTGGAGAACCCTGGAACCCAACAGAGTAGGCATACAGGAGTTTTCCAAATGGGCTAAAAAAGCGAATACCAATCCCATGATGTCTGTAAACCTTGGTACAAGAGGTGTGGCAGATGCCCTGAACCTTTTGGAGTACTGCAATCTGGATACAGACAGCTATTATGCAGATCTTCGCAGAAAGCACGGAGACCAGGAGCCGTATGGCATTAAAGTATGGTGCCTGGGCAATGAGATGGACGGTCCATGGCAGACCGGACAGAAAACTGCCAGAGAATACGGCCATCTTGCAGCCGAGACAGCGAAAGCGATGAAAATGATGGATCACTCCATCGAACTTGTTGTCTGTGGCAGCTCCAATGACACCATGCCTACCTTCGGAAGCTGGGAAGCAGATGTACTGGACGAGTGTTATGAGTATGTGGATTATATCTCACTCCATCAGTATTGGAACAATAAGGCAGATGATACAGC
>JAKSRN010000056.1 GCA_024403585.1 Lachnospiraceae bacterium
ATCAGAATTATTTCTCAAGAGCTTTCAGAGCTTCCAGTACTCTCTCAGGACGAGCTGGGATACGTGTAATACGTGCACCTGTTGCGTTGTAGATCGCATTCAGGATTGCAGGATGAGGAGCATCCAGTGGAGCCTCACCACAACCAGCAGCACCGTAAGGGCCGGATGGACGATAGGTCTCATTGAAGTGCAGCTCGATATCGTCTGGAGCATCCTTCGGATATGGAATACCACATTTCAGCAGAGATGTGTCATGATCAAGATCCTCGAAGTCCTCAGAAAGAGCAAGTCCGATACCCTGTACAAGACCACCATAGAAGTTTCCTTCAACCAGAAGTCTGTTCATGATTGTTCCAACGTCTGCTACGCAAGTGAATTTCTCAACTTTAACTTTACCTGTCTCTGTATCAACAGCAACCTCTGGAAGGAAGATGGAGTACATGTAGGTTGCAAATGGATCGCCCTGAGCTGTATCCTGATCGATCGGATGATCAGCACAGAATGTGGTTACCCAGTTTCCTTCAACCTTAGTATCGATGCCTTCTGCAACCATCTCATCGTAAGTACGGAATGTTCCGTCCTCTTTCTTCATAGCTGCGATCAGGTTCTCTGCTGCCAGACGGCAAGCATTACCGGACATAACCTGTGAACGGGATCCACCTGCAGGGCCTGCGTTTGGACAGGTCTTGGTATCGTTCATAACCAGTTTGATCTGCTCAGGTTTGATTCCTGCCTGACGAAGGGTCTCATGTGCAGAAACAACAACACCCATGTCAGCACCCTGACCATGATCCTCCCATGCAGCGTACATGGTAACTGTTCCGTCAGGATTCAGCTCTGCAAATGCAGAAGATGTATCAACACCGTCAAGTCCACAGCCGTAAACACCGAGAGCTACACCGATACCATATTTGATCTTGCCATCGGATGCTGCATTCTTCTCAGCAACACGTGCTTTTCCAGCCTCGTACAGAGGACGTGCTTTCTTGAACAGGTCTTCCTCACAGTAAACCTCAGGTGGATATCCTGTAGGAATTGTGGTTCCCTCAGACTCTTTGTAGCAGTTCATCTCACGGATATCGAATGGATCGATTCCCATCTTAGCTGCCAGAGCGTCGATTGCGATCTCAGATCCCATGAAGGACTGTGGAGAACCGTAAGCACGGAATGCAGAGCCCCATGCATGGTTGGTAAATACTGTTGTAGATTTATTTCTGATAGAGTTGATGCCGTAGCCTGCACCTGTGAACTGAGACAGACGCATGGCTAACAGATCACCGAACTCGGAATATGGGCCGTGGTCAACTTTGTTGTCGCCCCACAGAGCAAGGAGTTTACCTTTCTCATCTGCTGCAAGTTTTACATGCATAAATGCAGGAGAACGTTTTCCTGTATAAGTAATGTTCTGGAACTGGTTGAATACCAGAGATACAGGACGCTGCAGGATCTTAGCTGCTGCACCGATCAGAGCCTCGTTGGTTGGAGAGAATTTGTATCCGAATGTTCCTCCTGCGTGGTTCTGAACAAGACGAAGCTGATCCATAGGAACGCCGATACCATCAGCGATCATTGGCATATGAAGGTGGATACCGATGGATTTAGAGTGTACGGTTACCATGCCGTCCTCATCGATGTATCCGTAACCACAGTCTGGCTCCAGGTGGAGATGTGGCTGACGTGAGCAGTAGCTCTCGATCTCGATCTGCTGTGAATCAGGAATGCTGTCCCAATCAAAGTCAGGTCCCTTGATACAGTTGGTCTCAAAGAATTCGTTTGGTGTTCCAGGATGGATCTCTGCTGCATCAGGTGCAATCGCATCCAGTGCGTTCATGTATGCAGGAAGCTCCTCGATCTCAACTTTAACAGCCTCAGCTGCAGCGCGTGCATGCTCTTCTGTATCAGCTGCTACGATCGCGATTGCATCACCAAACTGGAAGATTTTCTTATCACAGAGAACAGGACGCTCGAATCCGTCTGTTTTGTTGTGTTTTGGAAGCATTACAAGACCATTGATCTGGTTTGTTCCGCCTGCTGCCTTGATGTCTTCAGCTGTAATAACTTTTACAACGCCTGGCATCTTCTCAGCTTCTGTTGTATCAATGCTGAGGATGTTTGCATGAGAAACCTTAGCCTGTGTCAGAGCAAGACGAAGAGTTCCTTCAGGCATCTTCAGAGCATCGTCTGCACCGAAGTCCCATGTACCGGTAACCTTCTGAGCTGCTGATGGACGAATATAGTTTGTTCCAACGATGGAATCTGTTGTAGCTTTGAATACCAGATCCTCTTTTGTTTTCTCGCCACGGAGAACTTCTGCTGCTGCCATAGTAGCATCGATCAGAGGTTTGTATCCTGTACAACGGCAAAGGTTACGCTGTTTCTGGAACCAGTCTCTAACCTCAGCTCTTGTTGGGCTTGGATTGTTTTCAAGGAGAACTTTAGCGGAGATAATGAATCCAGGTGAACAGAATCCACACTGTGCACATCCGTAAGCCATCCATGCAACCTGGATCGGATGCATATCAGACAGAGTACCAACACCCTCGATTGTGGTGATCTCAGCACCATCCGGAATTCTGCTCATCTTGTACAGACAGGATCTTGTAACTTTTCCGTTCATAATAACGTTACAAGCACCGCAATGTCCCTCGCCGCAACCGATCTTACATCCAGTAAGAAGAAGACGCTCACGGAGAACAGTTGCCAGAGTCTCATCCTTGTCGAGAATAAGGATTCGCTCAACGCCGTTGATCTTCAGTGTTTTTTTAATCATACAATCACGCTCCTTTGATTATTATTACTGATGTGTTCCACAAGAATCATGATCTGCACCCTTTCCGGTGAGATCCTTAACCCGTTCGATTCCTCTCATGGAGTAAAAAACGATAGAGGATAAGCTGCCATCCAGATTTTCGCCGGTCAATTTCAAAAAGTTCGCATTCTCATAAAAATCAATAGGCAGTGTTCTTCGATAAGTGACTCCGGTTTTATCATCCCGAACCTCTATAGTCACTTCTCTTGCAGTGATCTCAAATACTTTTTCCTCTTCCGTACTCTCATCTCCTTTCAGAATAGCATCATAGTATACCTTAATTATACCTTCCCCCTGATGCCTGCACCAAATATCAAACGATTTGCATTCGCATAAAATATATGGTAATATTTGTGCAATATCATTATATTTCGTGTCATTTCACACATTGTTTTATCTATTATTGTTGTATTACGACACTTTTAAAGCAATATTCTGTCAGATCTCCTGCAGAGAGCTGGCATTTTAAATCTGTTCAAAGCGGAGGTGTAACAGATGAAAACAGTCGCCCTGATCGCCGCAGCGGGCTTCCCCGGGAATCCCGATTCCGATGGACCTATGGACAAAACAGGTGCGATCACAGCCATTGAACGAATCGTGGCAACCTTGCGAAATGCCGGGATCTCCAGCATTGTGATCGTTACGGGACATAACAGCGAAGAGCTGGAAAGACTGCTGGCATCCAATCATGTAGTCTTTCTCAAGAATCATCATTATGGTACAACAGACATGCTGGAGTCCGTGAAGATCGGTCTCAGATTCCTCAAGGGAAAATTCGACCGGATCCTCTTTACCATCGGTGATGTTCCTTTTTTCACCAGCGATACAGTAAAGCAGCTTCTGGCTTCAAAGGAACCCATCGTGGTCCCTTATTGCGACGGCGAGCAGGGACATCCTGTCCTGTTCTCTTCCCACCTGACGGATTTCATTCTGGATTTTAAAGAATCCGGTGGTCTTCAGGCTGCTTTACACGCAAGCCAGACCGGAATTACCTTTATCCAGACAGAGGACAGAGGTATCTTCCATACGGACCTGGAGGAATCCTCTGAAGAATACCAGGAACTATTAAAGCTTCATAACCAGCATCTGGTACGTGTAAACTTAAGAGTAGGACTTGCCCGAGAGAAAGTCTTCTTCGACGAACAGGTATCTACCCTGCTGATGCTGATCGATGAGACCGGAAATGTCCGTGAAGCATGCAAACACATGCATATCTCCTATACCACAAGCTGGAATCTGATCCAGAAACTGGAACAGGAGCTCCATTGCCAGATGGTCTCCCGTGCCCAGGGAGGTGCCAGAGGCAGTCACAGTGAGTTGACCCCTACCGCCAGAGAATTCTTGCATCTGTATTCCAACTATATGGAAGAAGTCAGACGACAGGCATCCAGACTTTTTGAAGAACAGTTCAAAGACTTTTTCCGTTCCTGAATTGTACGGAAATCGTACAGGTTTTGTATTAGAAAGCGGGACAGGAAGTGTTTTACAATACTCTTGCAGAGGATAAGTTGAGAACACTTCCAATCAACGATGGAAGAAAGCCATCGTCCCGTCTTACAAAACACATCTGTTACAAATCTTATCGCAAAGGCGGATCCACTTAGATCTGTCCGGCAGAAAAGGGAGAACCCAATCGGTTCTCCCTTCCTTTCTGTCTGTAACCGAATATGCAATCCGGTTGTTATTATACGTTTGATTCCATCTGTTATCCGATCGCATCTCCCTCATCATTCCAGAACTACAAACGGATTTCCAAACTTCCTTGCATAGTCCTCTGCCGTAGAACCTTCAAAACCAACTATCTTCACGGACGGGTCCACAAATCCGGTATGAAGGATGGTGTCTCTGCTCATAACAATGCAGGTGTCCACCCCGCAATACTGAAAACAACCGCGACCTACGCTTTCCACACTGATCGGGATACGGATTGTTCCTTTGATCCCGCTGCAACGACTGAAACTGCCCTGTCCCAGTTCTCGCAACTTTCCTGATCTGGAGAAAAATATGTTTGTGATCCCTGAGCAGCAATCAAAAGCCCCATCATCGATCCTCTCCAGATTTTCAGGGAGATACAAGTCTCCCTTCAGTTGCACGCAATTGAAGAAGGCTCCCATTCCAATCTCTCTCAGAGCGCTTAGATTCTCAATATTGCTGATGGATGTTAATCCGGTACAAAGAAAGAAGGCTGCAGAAGGGATCTTTTTGATGCTTCGTGAAAGACGCAGTGGTCCCTCAAGGCCGGAACAGCCGAAGAAGGCTCCCTCTCCCAATTCTTCCAGAGAATCAGGCAGATCCACTTCTCCCTTCAGCATGGAACATCCGAAGAAAGCGCCCAATCCGATCCTTTTCAGACTGCTTGGAAAACTCAAAGAGCCTGTGATCCGGCTGCATTGATAAAAGGCCTGATCTCCGATCGACTGAAGGGAGAGAGGCAGCTTTAATACACCACCCAGATCACTTCTTCCGTAGAATGCCTCATTCTCGATCCTTTCTGCCACAGGAGAGATATATATCTCTCGTCTTTTCTTTTTCTCTTCCCTCTTCTTCTTTCTCATCAGTGCAAGAAAACGCTCCTCAGGATCCAGACAGCAGTTATAGAATGCCTTCTCGCCCAACTCTCTCAGAGAAGACGGCATCTTAACCTGTCCAGTCAAACCTCTGCTCATACAGAACACCAGATCGCCCAAAACTTCCAGATGATCCGGCAGATGAACCTGTCCTTGCAAATTATCACAATAGCAGAAGGCCATCTCGTCCAGCACTCTTAAGTTTTCAGGCAGGTGAAGTCCTCCTGTAAGTCCGGCACATTGGTTAAACGCGCCTTTACCGATCACTTCCAGCGAATCCGGCAATTCCAGGGTACCGGTCAGCCCCTTGCAATTATCAAAAGCCCAGTCACCGATCCTTTTCAGATTTTCAGGCAGACGAATCTGAAAGATCATTCGTGTATTCCGCATGAAAAGATCTGGAATGGCCAGGATCTCATGTCCCTGGATCCCCTTAGTCAGATCTATAAGAAGCGGACTCAAAGAATCGCGTCTGCCTTCATAAAACAGAAGCAGTACAGCTTCCGACGGAATCTCTTCCTGATCCGTACACTCTCTGACGACAAATGGTGGATTTTCATTCTTATAATAACGGCCTGCTTTTCTTCTTCTGGACAGATCCAGAAGCATCTCTGTTTCCCCTGACAGCAGATTCCATAACTTAAAGATTTTTCCCTGCAGCGTATCCCAGCAAACGATCATAAACGGCTCTGTCAATTGTGGGGATGCCTCTGCCAGATACCTGCTGCCTTCCTTCTTATCATAGTAAGCGTAAAAGAGAAGACAAAGAGCCGGATCCGGTTTATGGATGGCACTGAAGATCATATGGGCAATATGCATGCAGTCGCGGATCTTCTTCTGGTCAAAAAGCAGAATATGCTGCAGGATATGAGAATAAAACCGATCCCGTTCCTCCTGGTCATAGAGGATCGGAACCCCATTATCCATCAATACTCCTGATTGGATCAATTCACATACCAGCGGGTGAATCATGATCTGACTTCCGTCTTTCTGAAGCAGTGAGATCCCCTGCAGACGATCGATCACGCTGTCCATCAAAAACTGTTCCTCATTATCTCCCAGAATCTCGCTTACCAGAGCCTGAGACAGTGGTTCCGCCGGAAAGAGGATCATCAGATGCATGATCTGTCTCTCCTCTTCGGCAAACACGCGGATACAATTCAGTTCTTCAGAAAGAATGACCTGCAGAACATCCCGGGGCTCCATACGGATCGATTCTTCCGCATCTTTTCTGAAATCCAGCTGTGAATATTTTGGAAATGCTTCCAGCAGTCCTTTGGACAGTTTTCTGTTAAAATCACGGATGGAAATCTTCGACGCATGTTCCCTCAAAAAACTGGCGATCATAGAGATAAACAGAGGATTCAGATACACTCTCTGACAGATCTCCTCTGCCGCAGCAAGCTCCTCCGCCTTGATTCGGAGCGTACCGGCAATCTGTTTTTTCTCATAATTTCTTCTGAACACTTCGAGGCAAAACTGATCCTGTTTTTCAGACAAGACCTGCAGGGCATTCCTCTGGTCAAAACCAGACAGGTTGCTGAGTCTGCTGGTGATGATCACGGTGGCATCACCGGTATGATAATACAGCTCATTGATCAGTGCATTGATCTGCACATTACAGTTGTCGATGACCAGGAGGACATCCGACGGAGCATTGGTCAGAATGTCCAGCAGTTCAACAGATGAGTAGCCTGACGCTCCATCACAGCAAAGACTGGTCAGGGAAAGCTGCTCATCTCCATGGGGACAGGTCAGCCAGAATTCTTCCCGGTATTTTCGTCCTTCATATTCTCTGGCATAGGCACGGGCAAGCTCTGATTTGCCATCGCCCGGTGCTCCGTAAAAGAGCAGAAAGCGCTTTTCTCCCAGATTTTCCAGTCTTCCCAGTTTTTTCTCTGCCTCATCCAGAAGATCCCCTCTTCTCACATAGGTCTGATTTGTCTTCAGATCTGAGATGGGACTGATACTGGGGATATTGCCGGCTTTCTCTCGGAACAATACGGCAGAGGGGGTAGCATTCTTAAAGGGATCATATTGTTCCAGAAAGTATCTGACCTTTCTGCAGATTCCCACACCACTGTAATAATCCTGAAAGATGGCTGCCAGAAGAAGGATCATGAGAAGAACGGAATCCTTCTTATGTTTTGCCAGGAGCAGATCGGCCTCCGCCTCCGGGTCAATGATCCAGCCCCGCTCTCTCATATTGGCAAAGACTGTCTGAAAATCCGGATGGGGAAGGATGCTCTGTTCCAGTCTTCGATCAATGGCATCCACGATCCCATGCAAGACTCTGTGATCAATCCCTGTGTAAAGTTCCTGACATCGGTCCAGGGGGATGGAGCGTCTGCTTCTCCCTTTTGGATCCATAAAAAAACGACAGGATACGTCCTCTGTCTGTGCGATATAAAATGTGTCGAATGTACTGCCTTCCTTGTAGATCTGCAGATTCAAAAACGGCTCACCCAGGTAAGAGCCCAGCACCTGCTCTGTACACTTTTTCTTATCCTGATTGCAACACGCAAGAAACTTTTTGGGTGTCAGATATTCTTTCGGGTCCATCCCATAACCTCCACTTTTATATTCTGGTTCTATTATAGCAATATCTTTTTCAAAAATGTGGTCTGTACAGAATTTGTACAGAGTTTGTACAGAATTTGTAACGTTTGTTCAAGTCAATTTTTTCGATGCTTTTTATGTAGCATATTGTTTTGACCTCTCCCTCTTACCATGCAATAATAGATAGTAATAGGTTCCGGCACCTGTGATCTGCCTTATTAAATCCACGGCACATGCATATGCCTGAACACAAATCATATTCATATTATGAGGGGGGTATCTATGAATCAAACACAGAAAAAGGGGAACCCGATCGCGCTTCTGCCAATCGGTGTATTTCTCGTCATTTATCTTGGCACAGGTCTCGTCTTCGAGTACGGAATGAAGATCGAGATGGGCTTCTACCAGATTCCGGTGGTAGTAGTATTTCTGATGGCTCTGCTGGTTGCCTGCCTGCAGAACAGAAAAGTGAATTTTGAGGACAAGCTGTCCATTATGGCACAGGGTGTCGGAGACAAAAACATCCTGATCATGATCCTGATCTTCATGGAGGCAGGAATCTTTGTAGGCGTTGTTGGACGTGACAGTGCACCGAGTGTGGCTTATTTCATGCTTTCCATCATTCCTCACCAGTTTGCTGTTGCAGTACTGTTTCTGGTTGCCTGTCTGGTTTCCATCTCCATGGGAACTTCTGTAGGAACCATCACACTGATCGTACCGATCGGCGTTGCTGTTGCAGAGGCTTCCGGTTTTTCCATGCCACTTTGTGTTGCTTCCGTCATGGGTGGTGCCATGTTTGGAGACAACCTCTCCTTCATCTCAGATACCACGATTGCAGCCTGCAACGGACAGGGTGTCCCGATGAAAGATAAATTCCGCGAAAACATTGGCATTGCTCTGCCGGCTGCCATTGTTTCTGTCATCATTATTGTGATCCTTTCCATCCGTTCTGCTACCGGCGGACTGGAGATTCCGGACTATAGTCTGATCAATATTATTCCATATGTGATCGTACTTGTAGGCGGAATCATCGGAATCAATGTATTTGTTGTCCTTCTTCTTGGAATCCTCTCCGGTTCCGTGATCATGCTGGCAACAGGCTCCATTGCAGGTACAGAGCTTCTTTCCTCTATGGGTGCCGGTGCCTCCGGCATGTTTGAGACTGCTATGGTAGCCATTCTCGTATCTGCAATCTGTGCTCTGGTCCGTGAATACGGTGGTTTCGATGCCCTGTTGAATGGCCTCTACTCTGTATTCCATGGTTACAAGGGTGGTCTTCTTGGTATCGGCGTTCTGGTACTTCTTCTGGACATTGCCACTGCCAACAATACCGTTGCAATCGTAATGGCAAACCCGATTGCAAAAGAAATGTCTGATTCTTACCATATTACGCCTAGCAAGACAGCTTCCATTCTGGATACCTTCTCCTGTATCTCACAGGGAATCATTCCTTATGGTGCGCAGATGCTGGTAGCACTTTCAGCGGTTACTGCCCTGGGCTATAATATTTCAGCATTCCAGATCATCCCATTGATGTTCTATCCGTTTATGCTGCTGATCAGTTCATTGCTCTTTATTCTTGTTTTTAACAA
>JAKSRN010000560.1 GCA_024403585.1 Lachnospiraceae bacterium
AGGTCCGGAAGGAAATCCTGGAACTCCGGTTTATGTGCTCGATGATCCTAAAAAGGTAACTTTAAATGTGGATGGCAAAGTGATCAGCCATGATGCTGAAGGCAAAGCAATCCAGACAGTAAAACAGGCTGGCGATACTATTGAGTATCAGATCAGCTTCCAGAATCCTGCAACAGATGCCCGTGAATTTACCATTACAGATACACTTCCGGAAGGACTTAAGTTTGTAAGTGCTGATAATGAAGGTGCTTATAACGAAGAGACACGTACTGTAACATGGAAAGTCACAGTTGAATCTGATCAGAAGCAGGTAGTATCTGTCAAAGCAGAGATCCAGAAGTCTGCAGAGGATACCATCCTCAAAAACCAGGCGAAAGTAACTGTGGATGATGCTGAGAAAGATACAAATATCGTAGAGACACCGGTTATTCCGACTCCTGAGAAGGATGTGTTCTCTAAACTTGGAGAAGAGTCTATTAACACTATGCCTGTACAGGTTGGTGAGAATCTTTTCTACACTGTAACTTATAAGAATCCATCCGATGAAACAAAAACTGCTCTTATCACAGATAAGCTTCCTGAGGGAGTGAAGTTTGTAGAGGCAGATAATGGCGGAACTTATAATGAGGAAAACCATACTGTTTCCTGGTCTGTTGAAACAGAAGCTCATGCAGAAGTAACTGTATCCGTTAAGGTGAAAGTAACTGCAGCAGCAAGTGGAACGGATCTTAATAACGGAGCAAATGTGAAGATGGATGAAGCCGATATCAATACCATTTCTAAGAATGGTCCTGATGAGGATGAAACAACAACAAACTTCGTTCCTGGCAAAGTCGTATTAAATGCAGATGGTGAAGATATTGATAAGAAGGTTGTGGCAGTTGGAGATGTAGTGACTTATCAGATCAGCTACAAGAATCCTAGCAACAACATCCGTAAGATCAACATCATTGATACCCTTCCTCAGGATGTAACATATGTGGAAGCATCTGACGATGGAAAGGTTAAGAGCATCGTTCACGGCCAGAGTGTTGTATGGGAACTCGAAGTTGAGCCTAAGACAGAAGGTGCAGTAAGTGTATCCGTTAAGGTAACAGAAGCACTGAAAGGTCAGGCATTTGCAAACAGCGCAACTGTTCAGGTGATCGATGAGACTACTGGACAGGAAAAAACTGTGAAGACAAACCAGGTGATCAACTATGTTATGGATGATGT
>JAKSRN010000561.1 GCA_024403585.1 Lachnospiraceae bacterium
ATAATGTAAAGGAGTATCTGTTATGGAAAACATTCTGGTTGACGCATTGATTGAAATTCCCCTCGGCTCTATGAACAAGTATGAGGTGGATAAGGTTACCGGGCAGATTCGTCTGGATCGAGTGCTGTATGCAGCCATGCGGTATCCGACTGAGTATGGTATCATCGAAAACACGCTGGCCCCTGATGGTGACCCGTTGGATATTCTGGTCATCGGTACTGAGCCCACCTTCCCCGGCTGCATCGTACCCGCCCGTGTACTGGGCTATCTGACCATGACAGACGGCGGTAAGACCGACTATAAGCTGATTTCTGTTGTGGATTGCGATCCCCGATACGATGATGTACACGAGCTGGATGATCTTCCCAGCTTCAAGCTGAAGGAGATTTCCAACTTCTTCAATAACTACAAGGTACTACAGGGCGTGGATGTGACCACCGGCGAATACCACGGCAGAGCGGATGCCGCCGCAGTTATTCAGGAGTGCATTGCACGTTACCAGGAAACCAAAAAGGTGTGATAACCATGTCAGGCAGGATGCGTTTTTCAGACGAAATAAAGGCTTTTGAAAAAGAATTTCCGTATCAAAGCCTTACTGTCCATGGTGCGGCATTTCGGTATATTCTGGCCGGAAAGCCCGGAGCTCCGGCTGTTGTACTGCTGAACGGCGGAATGAACTGCAGCGAGATGTGGTACAGATATGTTGGGGAACTCAGCAAAGACTTCCGAGTCCTGATTTTTGATTACCCAAGGGAAATCGAAACCGCACCGGAGACAGCAGATGCCGTTTCCGAGCTGATGGAGCGCCTGGGCATTGATCGGGCAATTGTTGCCGGTGCCAGCTTCGGCGGGTTTATGGCGCAGCTGATCGCGAAGCGTCACCCGGAAAAAGTGGCTGGGCTTGGGCTCTTTTCAACGGCGGCACTGACAGAAAACACCATCCGAAACGGAAGGAAAAAGTATCTGCTTTACCCGATAATTCTTTGGTATATGAAGCACTGCAATTATGAGAAGCTGAAACCGAAAATCATCGCAGGCAGCATGAAGCAGGCTGAAAATGAGAGTGAGGACGACAGACGCTTTCTCAGAGAGATGTTTGAATACCTGTTCTCAGACTATCCTAAGGAAAAAGATATTCATATCACCGGGATGATGGTCGGGCTTATGAAGACAGAGCCTTGCAGGAAAGAAGATTTTTCCTTCCTTAACGGAA
>JAKSRN010000562.1 GCA_024403585.1 Lachnospiraceae bacterium
TACAGTATGAGTACATCAAGGACGAACTGCCGGATCTCTTTGCACTGGCAGATATCGTAATCTCCCGTGCCGGAGCCAACGCAATCTGTGAGCTGTCTGCTCTTGCAAAACCAAACCTTCTGATCCCGCTGTCTGCAAAGGCAAGCCGTGGCGACCAGATCCTGAATGCCCGCTCCTTCGAGAAACAGGGCTTCAGTATGGTTATGGAAGAGGAAGAGATCACGAACGAAAAGCTGCTGGAGGCAGTACGTGATCTGTACGAGAACAAAGAATCCTATGTGGCGGCCATGAAGGCAAGCAGCCAGGGGGATTCTATCGGAGTGATCATGGAGCTGATCGAGAAGGCACAGGCTAAGAAGAAAAAGAAAAAATAAATGCAAAAAAATCACAGGCAGGATAGTTCCCAAAAACTATCCTGCCTGTTTTGTTACATCCGTGCAAAATCTGTTTACATTGTACTTTAAGGAAGAAGAATCCGGATTCTGGTTCCCAGCTCCGTCCTGGAAAGAATCTCAAATCTTCCGTCATGTCGATCAATGATCCACTTGGCGATGGACAACCCCAGTCCGGTTCCGTCATAGCTTCTCGCTTCATCCGCCCTGTAGAAACGTTCAAACATATGTGCCACATCCGCCTCTGCCATACCAATTCCGGCATCCTGTACCTGCAGAAACGTCTGTTTTTTTCCATCATAGTCGGCGGTTCCGCAAGAGAGAAGGATCTCATCTCCCTCTTTTGTATACTTGGCAGCGTTATCTGCCAGAATACGGACTGCCTGCTTTAACATTCCCGGATCCCCTTTTACGGAAAGCGGTTCCTCTGGAAGTCTTAAGCGATAAATATGTGCTTCGTCAATCATGAGGGATTCCTCATAGATTTCCTGCATCATGCCCTTAAGATCCACCTCTTCAAAGGACAGTTTTGTTCTTCCACTGTCGCCCCTCGCAAGAAACAGAAGCTGTTCCACCAGATGCTGCATGTGTTCTGATTCGTGGTCGATGGCTGTGATCGCCTCGTTCAGCACCTCCGGATCAGAGCTTCCCCAGCGACGCAGCATATTGGCGTAGCCACGAATGACAGAAATCGGAGTGCGCAGTTCGTGGGAAGCATCATTTACAAAGCGGGCCTGCTGCCTGTAGGCATCCCGCATGCGGAAGATCAGGTTGTTCACGGCCGTTTCGATACC
>JAKSRN010000563.1 GCA_024403585.1 Lachnospiraceae bacterium
TACCAGTAAGCATTGATTTCCACGGGTTTTCCATGTCGTGGAGTTGGCAGGATTCCTTCGACACAGACATCCATCCATGTAACCTGATCCATTCCCTGTCCTGCTGCAATGAGACCATCCTCATCCATATGGATCCCATGCTCTGTACCCTTACGGTAGCCCTCTATGATGCGCTGCATAGTAGGGTAAGCCTCTTTCAGGAATTCCCGATTTCCGGTTCTCTGATAGTAGAGCCAGACACTGTTGATCAGAAGCAGTGCCGCATCAACGGTGTTATATCGCGGCTCCTCGCCTCCCTCCGGAAATAGATTCGGCACCAGTCCTCCCCTTTCATATTCCAGAAAGGTTCGCAGGATTGATTCTGCCGTGTCATAATTGCCGGTTGCCAATGTGCAGCCAGGCAGAGAAATCATCGTATCTCTGCCCCAGTCCGCAAAGAACGGATAACCGGCTACAATCGTCCTGCCGCCCGTAGAATCCCTGCGGGTGATATAAGCATCTGCACTGCGTGCCAGCTGCCGGGCAAGGGGATCACGGAAACAAATCCTGCTTTCCAGCGTCTTAAGATGAGCATCTGCCTCAGCCTGAATCTGTTCTGCAAAAGCACGGAGAATGGAACGAAAATCTGTCTTCTGTAAGGGATTGAAATTCTGTGTTCTTGCACATTCTCCAAAAATCTCATGGTCCGACAGAATCACATCATAGCCTGTCTTTTTTCCCGCAGGACAGGAAAGCGTGATTTTCATGCAGCGCATGAGATACCCGTCCGCAGTTCGTCCGTCCTCCAGATCATGGCGGTAAAAAACATGCTCCCACACTGGAGAGAATGCTGCCAGAGGAGCATCCGTTCCAATGAATACCTGATAGCCGTTAAACATAAGAGTGGCATGGTTTTGTATGGTGCTGCTTTGCTGTGCCTGGCTGTCTTCTGTCTGCAGAGAATACGAGTGCATATTCTTTTGCTGCAAAGTCTGCCCTTTGGGAGCGCAGAGAAAGGCAGGTTCCAGCGTAAGGATTCCGTCTTTCTCTGCTGCATTCATAAGATCGTAATGTATGACTACCGTGTTGTGATCCGGACGCATGATGATCCGACGCCTGACTGTGATTCCACAAAGCTCATACATCCATTGGGGCTGATTTTCCCAGACAAAGGAACTAAGATAGAGATAGCC
>JAKSRN010000564.1 GCA_024403585.1 Lachnospiraceae bacterium
AAGCAGGTTCTGTTGAACAGCGGCTATTACATGCCGATCAATGGAATTGGTACCTATAGTTTATTGGAAGATACCTGCGTGGATTCCGTAAAGGAAGCCTTAAGAGTCGGTGTTCGTCTGATCGATACGGCGTATATGTACCACAATGAAAAGGAAGTCGGTCAGGCGGTTCGTGAGGCCATGGAAGAATACGGTATCAAACGGGAAGAGATATTTGTGATCACCAAGCTCTATCCTGGGGAACAGTATGCGGATCCGGAAGCAGCCATTGAACAGGCTCTTGAAAAGCTGGATATCGGATACATCGATATGATGCTTCTGCATCATCCAGGTACAAATGATGTGAAGGCCTATCATGCCATGGAGAAATATGTGGAAGAGGGAAAGATCCGCTCCCTAGGGGTATCCTGTTTCTATATAAAGGAATTGGGAGATTTCCTTCCACAGGTAAATATCAAACCGGCGCTGGTGCAAAATGAGATTCATCCGTATTATCAGGATTCCGAAGTCGTGGATTATATCCACAGTCAGGATATCGTTGTGCAGGCCTGGTATCCTCTTGGAGGAAGAGGCTATACGGCGGAACTTTTAGGCAATGAGACGATCATGGAGATTGCAGAGGCACATGGCGTATCCGCGGCACAGGTGATCCTGCGATGGGATCTGCAAAATGGCGTCGTCGTCATCCCTGGTTCCAGCAATCCGGATCATATACTGGAAAATACGAAACTGTATGATTTTTCACTGACGGATGAAGAGATGGCTGCCATAAAGTCATTGAATAAAGATGAGAAACACGACTGGTATTAAAGAAAATATAAAGGAGAGGAAGACAATGATTTATAACGATTTTAATGGAATGAAACTTTCAGCACTTGGAATGGGTAACATGAGACTCCCTGTCATCGATGGCAATGACAGCAAGATCGATGTGGAACATGCAAAAAAAATGCTTGCTTACTGTATGGAGTCCGGCATCAATTATTATGATACTGCTTATGGTTATCATGGAGGACAGTCTGAGCTTGTGGTTGGTGAGCTTATGAAGGCATATCCAAGAGACAGCTTCTATCTTGCATCCAAGTTCCCAGGCTACGATCCATCTAACTGGGCGAAAGTAAGTGAGATCTTTGAAGAGCAGCTTCAGAAATGTCAGGTAGAATA
>JAKSRN010000565.1 GCA_024403585.1 Lachnospiraceae bacterium
GCCTGTCCTTATGGGAAGTCTATATGTGAATGTTATCAAAGGCGGAGAATCCTATTCATTTGAATACGATAAAGACTGGCTGAGAAAAACAGGTCTTACTCTGACTCTGGATCCGGAGCTTATGCCGTATTCCGGAAGACAGTATCCGACCGGCAAGAACATTTTTGGCTTGTTTGCAGATGCTTCTCCGGATCGCTGGGGACGCGTTCTTATGAATAAGCGTGAAAGAATTCTTGCGGAAAAGGAAGGCCGTAAGCCGTCTAAGCTTTATGACAGCGATTACCTTCTCGGCGTATATGATGAAACCCGAATGGGCGGCATTCGCTTTAAGGCAAATCAGGAAGGTCCATTCCTTTCCGATGATAAGGAAACAGCAGCCCCACCCTGGGCTACGCTTCGCACATTGGAGGAAGCCTCCAGAAACTTTGAAAATGATGAGACTGGTTTAACTGAAAAATGGCTGAATCAGCTGATCAAGCCGGGATCTTCTCTGGGTGGTGCCAGACCGAAGGCAACCGTAGTGGATACAAAAGATCAGCTTTGGATTGCAAAGTTCCCGTCAAAGAACGATGAAAATGATACTGGGGCATGGGAAATGGTGGCACATGATCTTGCAGCGCTCTGCGGTCTGAATGTCCCGGAAGCAAAGCTTGAGAAGTTTTCACCACTTGGAAGCACTTTCCTGATAAAGCGTTTTGATCGTATGGGAAGCAAGCGAGTACATTTTGCTTCTGCAATGACGCTGCTGGGAAAAACAGACGGCGCATCCGCTGCTGATGGAAGCAGCTATCTGGATATTGCAGCCTTTATCAAGTCCTATGGTGCGCAGCCGAAGAAGGATCTGGGCGAGCTTTGGAAACGTATTGTGTTTAATATGGCGGTTACTAATACGGATGATCACCTGAGAAACCATGCATTTATCCTGACAGATAAGGGCTGGATTCTTTCCCCTTTGTATGATGTAAACCCTGTTCCTTACGGTGATGAGTTGTCTCTCAATGTGGATGAGGAAGATAACAGTATCAGTATTGATCTTGCAGTGCAGACCGCTGTGAGATTTGGTATTTCAGAATCGGATGCTGAGGCGCAGGCGGAAGAAATTCTGAAAATCGTCAGAGATAACTGGGAAAAAACAGCTGCCGGATATGG
>JAKSRN010000566.1 GCA_024403585.1 Lachnospiraceae bacterium
TTGAAGAGGAACTCGATGATATCTCCATCTTTTACCACATACTCTTTACCCTCAGTTCTCTGCTGGCCTTTGCCCTTTACAGCCTGATAGTCAAAGCCTGCTGCTTCCAGATCTCCGTATGCAATAACCTGTGCACGAATGAATCCACGCTCGAAATCAGAGTGGATCTTTCCTGCAGCCTGAGGTGCCTTGGTTCCTTTTTTGATGGTCCAAGCACGGCACTCTTTCTTTCCGTCTGTAAGGAAAGAGATCAGACCAAGCAGAGCATAGCTTGCCTTGATAAGACGATCCAGACCAGACTCTGTAAGACCAAGATCCTCCATAAAGATCTCTCTGTCCTCTTCGTCCAGCTCAGACAGCTCTTCCTCTGTTTTTGCACAGATCGGAATTACCTGTGCTCCCTCAAGATCTGCACGGCTTTTTACGATCTGATAATACTCATTGCTCTCAGGATCTGCCACACCATCATCGTCCATGTTACATGCATAGATGATTGGTTTTGCAGACAGAAGTCCCAGTTCTTTCATGATCTTCTGGTTTGCTTCATCCTTCTCATCATACTCGAAGGTTCTGGCACTTTTGCCTTCCTCCAGATGAGCGATCAGTGGCTCAAGAAGAGCAACCTCAACTTTTGCATCTTTGTTACCTGTCTTAGCAGCCTTTGCATTCTTATTAAGACGGTTCTGTGCCATCTCCATATCAGAGAAGATCAGCTCCAGATCGATACACTCAATATCTCCGTCAGGATCTACAGGAGCAGGTTTTGTTGCATCCTCAACTACATGTGTGATGTTGTCATCATCAAAGCAGCGAACCACATGAACAATGGCATCACACTCACGGATGTGTCCCAGGAATTTGTTACCCAGACCGGCACCTTTGGAAGCACCTTTAACAAGTCCTGCGATATCAGTAAATTCCACAACAGCCGGTGTTTTCTTATCGGTTTTCCACAGATCAGCAAGTTTGTCCAGTCTCTCATCCGGTACAGCTACGATACCTGTGTTTGGCTCGATGGTACAGAATGGATAGTTAGCAGCCTGTGCATTGGCTGTTCCGGTAATTGCGTTAAACAGAGTACTCTTTCCAACGTTTGGAAGTCCTACGATTCCTAATTTCATATTTCTCCTTTCTTGGGGACGCT
>JAKSRN010000567.1 GCA_024403585.1 Lachnospiraceae bacterium
TTTAATATGAATAGCGAAAGGAAAAAATGATATGAAGAGAAAGATCGCAGCAGGATTTATCGCAATTTGTTTAGCAGCAGGTTTCGTAGGATGTGAGAAAGCAGCCGATGCAGAGAAAGCCAATACTCCGGAAACAGAGACCGCTTCCATTGATGTAATTATGAAAACCACCGACTCTGAATACTGGTCTCAGGTAGAAGCCGGTGCCAAAGCCGCTGGAAAAGACCTTGGAGTAAATGTGGATGTTAAGGGAACTCCTTCAGAGGACCTCACTGCAGAACAGGCCAATCTCCTGAAAGCAGATATCGAGTCCAAAGCATACGACGCTTATGTAGTAGCTCCATGTTCACCTCAGATCTCCGATGTGATCGAGGGCTACAGATACCCATTCATCGCAATGGATACCAATATCGAAGCAGAAGAGGTTGTAAGCTTCGTAGGAACCGATAATGAAACAGCAGCTAAAGCAGCCGGCGCTGCTGCTGTAGAGGCAGCAAAAGCAGCAGGCTGGGACAATATCGAAGCGATCTGCATCGCAGGTGTTCCGGGTGATACAGCTTCTGAAGCAAGAAAAGCAGGTTTTACAGCAGGCGTTAAAGAAGCAGGTGCTTCCTGCCTTGATAAGGAATATTACACAAATGGTCATGGTGAAACAGCAATCGATGCCATCAACGCAGTAATGAATGATTATCCTGAAGGCGTAGCGATTGTCTTCTGCAACAACGATGAGATGGCTATGGCAGCTGCCCTCCAGGCAAAAGAGAATAAAGCATACGAAAACACGATCTTCGTTGGATTCGACGGCATTGCATCCGGATGTGTATCCATCAAAGACGGAATCCTTAATCTCTCTGTATCTCAGGAAGCTTACGAGATGGGCTATACCGCAGTTGAGACAGCAGTAAAAGCACTGAATGATGAAGAAGTAGAGGCAACAATCTATACTTCCTTCCAGATCATTGATGCTTCCAACGCCGATGCACGCTTAGAGGAGCTGAAAAAATAAGAGGCAGAATACTATGCCCCCTTCATCATCTATGATGATTTACATACTTTTTTTACCCCAAAAAAGAATTCCAGACATGCTGCTTTCTCATAAGCAACATATCTGGAACTCTTTTATGATTGCATCACGCTGCAAAC